>CALPRR020000131.1 GCA_943326025.2 Candidatus Kuenenia stuttgartensis
CAGCAGGACAAGAAGCTTTAATTCTAAAGTTGTTTTGTGTAGCAGTTCCATTGTTTAAAGCTGCTGTTGTAAATAATTGGCCAGGAAATGAAACTTGACTTGAAGGAATTAAATAATAATCAGCACCTTGAGATGTTGATGTATCAGTTCCCATAAAAGATGAAATTAATAATCCTTCATTTGCCCATGCTTCTGTAATTTTGATATTATCAACACCCCAAAACCAATCCCAATTTCCTTGGTAATGTAATCTTACAGATACATTAGATGATCCAGCTAAACCTGCAGTTGTAACATTAATAATTTCATGTTCTGGATTTGCTGAATTTGAGTTTGTAGCAACTTCTGCATTTACTGGAAAAATATCCCAAGTTGCACCACCATCAGCACTTACTTCAACTGAATAAGTTTCTAAAAAATGACGATAGATGTTATCAAATTCTAGATATAGACCTGTACCTGTTGGTGTCGTAGATAAGTTTATAGCATTTTGAAATTTAAAATAAGCATCTTGTACACCTGCACCACCTGCTTCATCAGAATCAATAAACGCATATTTGTTTCCAGCAGTACCAAAGCTTGTTGGAAATCCGTAACTACCTGCTTGAGAACTTAATGATGCTGGGAATGTAGAAATAATATTCCATTTTCCAGTTGTACCAGCTGATTGATTTGTACCTGCTGTGAATGACCAATTAGCAGATGTTTCAAAGTTATCACTCCATAAAACATCTCCTTGAGCTTTAGAAGAAGGGTTGATGCTTTGTTTTACTGCTTTTGCAACAGTATATGTATTACGAGATTGTGGAATTGAAACGTTTTTCTCAATTTTTTGAGCATTTACGGTTAATCCACTTAATAATACACTTGTAAATAAGTAAATCTTTTTCATAGTAATTAATATATTTTTTATAAAATTAATAAATATTTAACATAAGTCATAATAAATGTGTATTTTTTTTAAGGCGTTTTTCAAAATTAAAGTTAGGGTGTACAACTTGTATTTTTAATATAGTATACCAGCTATACATCCTGAAAGGTAGGAAGTTAACGTTCCGCAAAGTAGTGCTTTCATTCCAAGTTTAGCTAAATCAGCTCTTCTTTCTGGTGCTAAAGCACCTATTCCACCGATTTGCATTCCTACAGAACTGAAATTAGCAAATCCGCAAAGTGCAACACTTGTAATTAATAAACCTTTATCTGTTACGATAGGATTCGCATAGCTTACATCTGTTAAATTCTTGTAAGCTAAGAATTCATTTACTGTTAATTTTTGTCCAAGCAATTTTGCAGCATTATCAACGTCTTGGGCTGGAATACCCATTGACCAGGCCAGAGGTGAAAATAATTTTCCGAAAATATAGTCTAATGTTAAGCCAGTCCACATTGAGCTTAATAAAAAATTAATTAAAGCCATTAAGGCTATAAATCCAATCAGCATTGCAATAACATTCATTGCAATTTTAAATCCATCAGCAGCTCCTTGACTAATAGCATCGATTACATTTGTGTAATTGCTTTTCACTTCATGTTTTACGCGACCCATTGTTTCTGAAGCTTCTGTTTCCGGGAAAACAATTTTAGAAATCACTAATGCACCTGGAGCTGCCATTAAACTTGCAGCTATCAAATGTTCTGCTTGAGCCCCCATGTTTACATAAACAATAAGAACTCCCCCAGAAATACAAGCCAAACTTCCGCTCATAGAAGCTAAAAGCTCACTTTTTGTCATCGTTGATAAATATGGACGAATCATGACTTGAGCTTCAACTTGACCTACAAAGGCACTGGCAACGTTGCTTAATGCTTCAGCACCGGAAACTTTCATTATAAAATTCATAGCTCTTGCAATAACAGCTACAATTTTTTGCATAATACCAATGTGATAAAATATGGCAACAAGAATACAGACAAGAATAATGGTAGCAGTGATATTGAATGCAAAAATGAAATTTGAAGGTGCACTATAATTTTGAACTCCTTCTTTTCCAACGATACCTAATCCACCATAAACAAAGTTTGCACCTTCTTTTGCGAATTCTTCGATGTGCCTCATTCCATTTCCGATATACTGAAAAAAAGCGGTTACTGCAGGAACTTTTAAAACTAAAATGGCAATAATTATTTGTAGACTTAATCCAGAAATAACCAAACGTTTATTTATTTTCTTTTTATTATTTGAGAATAAAAAGGCAATACCCAAGATAAATAATATCCCGATTAATCCAATAAATCGTTCCATTTTAGTTGTAGTTTAAAGTTTATTAAGAGTTCAAATATTAATTTGAATTTCTTTTATTCATCTCATCTCTCAATTTTGAAGCTAATTCATAGTCTTCATTTTCAAGAGCATTATTTAATTGGGATTCTAATTCTTCAGTAGATAACGAATTAATTGTTTCTTTTGGCTTGTCTATTTTTTCGTCTTCTTCTTCTCCAAATGCAAAATCATTATCATTAGAGTTTTCATCTAATAATATTCCTGCACTTGCTAGTATGGACTCAAATGTATATACTGGACAATTAAAACGCACTCCTATTGCAATTGCATCAGATGTTCTAGCATCAATTTCAGTAGTTAAACCATCTTTTTCACAAATCAATTTAGAGTAAAATATTCCTTCTACCAAATTATAGATCACAACTTCTTTTACTTCAATTTCAAATGCTGTAGCAAAACTTTTAAATAAATCGTGAGTTAAAGGTCTAGTAGGTGTCATTTTTTCTAATTCGATCGCAATTGCTTGCGCTTCAAATCCACCAATAATAATTGGTAGACGTCTTTTTCCACCAACTTCAGCTAGGACTAAAGCATAAGCGCCAGATTGAGTTTGGCTATATGATAATCCTACAATTTCTAGTTTTACTTTATTCATGCCTTCGTCTTCACGTTGGGTTTTTAGAAATAAATAGGGAAGCGTTATTAAGTGCTTCCCTATTTGTATTTTTTGATAAAATTACAATTTTATCTTAATTTTTAGTTGTTTGAAGCGTTGAATTTTTTAACTGCTTCAACTAATTTCGGTACAACGTCAAAAGCGTCGCCAATTACACCGTAATCAGCAGCTTTAAAGAAAGGTGCTTCAGCATCTGTATTAATTGCTACAATTACTTTTGAGCCATTTACTCCAGCTAAATGTTGGATAGCTCCAGATATACCAACAGCGATGTATAAGTTTGGACGAATTGCAACACCTGTTTGGCCTACGTGCTCATGGTGAGGTCTCCATCCAATATCAGCAACTGGGCGAGAACAAGCTGTTGCGGCACCTAGTTCTTTTGCTAAATCTTCGATCATTCCCCAGTTTTCTGGGCCTTTTAATCCTCTTCCTGCAGAAACAACTAATTCAGCTTCAGGTAATGAAATTTCACCTTCAGGTTTTTTGGTACTTAATACTTTTACTTTTGAGTCACCTGCGTTACCATTAAAATCTTCAACAGAACAATTTGCTCCAGTTATTTCAGGTTGAATACTATTTGGTAATAATGAGATAATTTTATTTTCTGTTTTAACTGTAACATTTCCAAAAGCTTTTCCTGAGAATACATTCACTTTACAAGAAAAGCCACCATCTGTTGAAGGAAGGCTAATTGCACCTGCAACTAAACCAGCTTTAAGTCTTACAGATAATCTAGGAGCTACAGCTTTTGCAATTAAATCATGAGAAAAAACTACTTTATTAGCGCTAGTAGAAGAAACAGCTGATGCTATCACTTTAGTAATTTGTTGATCATCATCAGAATTAGCATTTCTATCAACTAATACTTTTGTAGCACCATATTGACCTAATTCAGCTAAAACATTAGAATCTGCATTTCCAACTGTAACTGCGATAACATCTTCTCCCATTTTTTTAGCATAAGTAACTGCTTCGAATGCACTTTTACCTAAACCATTATTGCTTGATATATATACGATTGTAGACATATTATAATTTTATACTGATTATTAAATAACTTTTGCTTCATTGTGCAATAATGCAACTAATTCATCCATATTTTCAGGATTAATCATTTTGCATGCAGATTTTGCATCTGGCATTGTGTATGAAGTGTAAGAAGTGAATTCTTCATTAGAGCTAACAGGAATAACTGTTAATGGTTTTGTTCTTGCAGCCATAATACCTCTCATGTTAGGAATTCTTTGTTCAGCCATTCCTTTTGCGCATGATGCCACAAATGGAGTTGAGACTTCAACAACTTGAACCCCACCAACGATTTCTCTTTCTAAAGTTGCAGTTGTACCATTTAAGTCTAACTTAGTTGCTAATGATATAAAAGGAAGATCTAATTCTTCAGCAATCATTCCACCAACTTGAGAACCATTATAATTAATCGTTTCTTTTCCAGTCAGAACGATGTCAAATGAGTTTTCTTTTGCGTATTTAGCTATTTGAGAAGCTGTAAAATAAGCATCGTTTGGTTCAGCATCAATTCTCACTGCATCATCTGCACCAATAGCTAATGCTTTTCTGATAATCGCTTCGTCTGCAGTATTTCCTACTGTAATAATAGTTACATTACCTCCAATTGTTTCTTTGATTTCAAGTGCTCTTACTAAAGCATACCATTCATCGTATGGATTTACAATGTATTGAACTCCATTTTCATCAAATTTAGTATTGTTTTCTGTGAACGCAATTTTTGAAGTTGTGTCCGGCGCTTTACTTATACAAACTAGTATTTTCATTGTGTTATAGATTTTCTTTTAAGCAAATTTAATAAAATTCATTTATTCGTATTAATATATTGACATATTTTAAAAAATGAGTGAATTATTTCATGAATTTAATGAATCTTTGATTGAAAATAAAAAGAATGGAAAATTTATTTCATTTTTTCTTACATTTGCGAACTTCATAACGATAATTTAATAGTTACAAATGAAAACAGTACAATTTAGAGAGGCTTTAAGAGAAGCGATGTCAGAAGAGATGCGTCGTGATGAAAATGTTCTTTTGATGGGAGAAGAAGTTGCTGAATATAACGGTGCTTATAAAGTTTCTCAAGGGATGTTAGATGAATTTGGACCGAAAAGAATTATCGATACGCCAATTGCAGAGCTTGGTTTTGCAGGTATTGCTGTAGGTGCGTCTATGAATGGATTGAGACCTATAGTTGAATTTATGACATGGAATTTTGCTATTCTTGCTGCCGATCAAATAATTAATAGTGCTGCAAAGATGCTTCAGATGTCTGGAGGTCAGTATTCTTGTCCGATTGTTTTTAGAGGAGGAAATGGTACAGCAGGTCAATTAGGAGCTACTCATTCTCAAAGTTTCGAAGCTTTTTATGCTCATGTGCCAGGTTTAAAGGTTATTACTCCTTCTAATCCATATGATGCTAAAGGCTTATTAAAAGCAGCAATTAGAGATAATGACCCTGTCGTTTTCTTGGAGTCTGAGAAAATGTATGGAGATAAAGGTGAAATTCCAGAAGGTGAATATATTATTCCGATTGGAGTTGCTAATACTAAAAGAAAAGGTACTGATGTGACAATCGTTTCATTTGGTAAAATAATAAAAGTTGCTTTAGAAGCCGCTGAAGTTTTAGAAAAAGAAGGTATTTCTTGTGAGGTTATCGATTTAAGAACAATTCGTCCAATCGATTTTCCAGCGGTAGTTGAATCTGTAAAGAGAACAAATAGATGTGTAGTTGTTGAAGAATCTTGGCCTTTAGCTTCTATTTCTTCTGAAATTGCATACCATTTGCAGCGATATGCATTTGATTATTTGGATGCACCAGTAATGAGAGTTACTCAAACAGATACGCCATTTGCTTTTTCTCCTACATTGATTGATGAAGCTTTACCAAATATTGATAGAGTTATTAAAGCAGTCAAAATGACTCTTTATAGATAATATTTTTATATTGTCAAAGGGTTAAGTTTTTCTTGACCCTTTTTTTATTTCCAAATTTGATTAAAATTAGGACATTTTGTTTAAAATTAAAGTTTAGGATTTAATTTAAAAACAACATTTCATTTTTCGTTTATAATTTAAGCAACTTAATTTAAATTTTAACGTCGTCTTTTAAATTAAACTATTTCTACATAATTATTAATGTAATTTGTAAATATGTGTAAAATCCTGTTAATATTGTTTTTTTCTTTTTTGTTGAAAAATTCATATTCCCAATTAGTTATTTCTAATAAAGGTGCATCTGCTTCTGCTATCGTTTCTGGTTTTATAGGTTCAGGTTTAACAATTACTAATCCTGTAATTAATTGTCCTAATGCTGCATATGGAACTTTTAGTGGAGGTAACGCTTTAGGTGTTGGAACTGGTATTGCCCTTACAACAGGTGATGTTTCACAATTGTCAAATTCTGGTTCAACTTTTATGAATGTAGATAATTCTACCACATGTAGTGACCCTCAATTAGCATCTTTAGATCCTGATGCAGTTAATGATTGTTGTATATTGGAATTTGATGTTACTCCACAATGTAATCAATTAACAATTAAATTTATATTTGGTTCAGAGGAATATCCTGAGTTTGCCCCTCCTATGAATCCTAATCCAGTGAATGATGTTTTTGGTTTTTTTGTTTCAGGACCTAATCCTGCTGGAGGTGCTTATGTGAATAAAAATATTGCTGTTATTAATGGGTCTACGACTTGTAGTATTAATAATATTAATCCTTCAACAAACTCTTCATATTTTGTTGATAATGCTACAGGTTCTGGTTTTGTTTTTGATGGATATTCAACTCCTATAACTTCTACAATTAATGTTACACCTTGTCAAGTCTATCATTTTAAATTAGCTATTTCTGATGTACTAGATGGACTTTATGATTCGGGAGTATTAATTAATTTTTTGCAATGTACAAATACGTTTAGTGTTGCTACCACATCTAATCCTGCTTCTTGTGGACTGAGCAATGCTACAGCTACAGCAACTGTTACAGGAGGAATAGGGACTTTGAGTTATAATTGGTCACCAGCACCTGGTGGTGGTCAGGGAACTTCGACAGCTACTGGTTTGACTCCTGGTCAATCTTATACAGTAACAGTGGATGATATATATAGCTGTATTCCGCCTAAAACATCAACTATCGTTATCGCCAATGCTACACCATTAGTAACTCCAACTTTTACTCAACTCGGACCATACTGTTTAAATACAACTGCGGCAGCACTTCCTACTTCATCAACGAATGCAACTGCAATTACTGGAACTTGGAGCCCTGCTGCAATTAATACTACAACTCTTGGGAATAC
>CALPRR020000132.1 GCA_943326025.2 Candidatus Kuenenia stuttgartensis
GTAAAAACTTTGAATTTTATTTGTTGGCTCGTCTTTTTTATTAATACGCTGTTTTACCTTTTTTTCTCAATTTTCAAAGAACTTATTTGTTATCCTAGATTCAAGACTCGAAGAAGAAAGATTTTAAGACTTTCTCTATTTTGTCATTTCAAGATTCTAAAACTTTACTTTTAACATCTCGCTCGTTAGCGGGGTGCAAAGATAATCAAACTTTTTATTCTAACAACACTTTTTTAATTTATTTTTTAAAAAATTCTGTTTGAAATGTTTTGTTATCATTTTTGCTTTGATTTTACATTTTGCTTTAGCTTGCTAAAGTTCTGCATTGTCATTGCTTTGTTTTCAAATTGTGTGCTGCTTACCGTTGTAAGCGGTGGCAAAGATAGATACTCTTTTTAAATCCACAAGCGTTTTAAACAATCTTTTATTAATAAAATTGAAAATAATTTGTAAATGATTATTTTTCAGTGAATTATTTTTCATTTTTTTTTAGAAAAAACTATCATTTCACATAAAACACTCTATTAATAAAACTATTTCTAATAAATCTACTGGTATTTACTGAATTCAATACCTAGTTTATAATAAATATTAACTAAGCAATAACTAAAATACTTTAGTCTTATTTAATTATAGATTATAAAGACTAGAATTCAATGTTCAATTTATTAAATTATTTCAATAACACTAAAAAAGCGATACTTAATCATTCGCTTCAATGAAAATCTATAATTATTCATATTTCATTGAACGTTTTAAATGTTTGGTTGTACAGAATCAAAAATACAAGAAATTATGGAAAATATAATCAAATTTAAATGGGCGAATCAATTAATTATTATTGTAACGCTTTTAATACATCAATCGTTGTTTGCGAATGAAAAAGAAATAATTAAATCAACAATTAGTGAAGTTACGGTTTATGCGCAAGGTGCTCAAATTTACCGAAAAGCAAGTTATACTGTTAAACATGGAATCACTGAAGTCATTATAGAAGGAATCTGTGCAACGATAGATCCAAACAGCATACAAGTTAAAGCAACAGGAAATGTAATTATTTTAGATTCTAAACATTCTATTTTCTATCCAAAACCAGAAGAATTAGCATTAGAAGGTTTACCGTTGAAAATCAGAAAGGATATTCAATTTTTACAAGACTCAATAAATGCAATTCAATTTGATCTTCAAGAAATTCAAGATGAAATTGATGTTTTGACAGCTACAAAAACAATTTTAATGAGTAACGGAGCTATTCGTGGACAAGGAAAAGTGAATGACTCGATTAACTTGCTGAAACAAGCAGTTGACTATTATTCTGTTAAAATGTTGGAATTAAATAAACGTATTCAACAATTAAATCGTAAAAAAGCAGATAAAGCTGAACGTAAACGTGGAATGGACGATCGCATCTATAAATTGAGAAATTACCAATCAAACGCAAATTTGAATCCTGAAAATAACGAACCAACGCACCGAATCATCGTTACATTATCCGCTAAAGAAATCGTTTCAGGTAAATTCACGATTTCTTATTTAGTTTCTGAAGCTGGTTGGACGCCTTTGTATGATATTCGAAGTGATATTTCTTCAGGAAAAATCAATTTAAACTATAAAGCGCAAGTTTATCAAAATACAGGAACTGACTGGGACAATGTGAATTTGAATATTTCTACAAACAATCCTTATCAAAATAAAACAAAACCAACTTTACATCCTTGGTATATTGACTATAATATGTACAAACAAGAACAAGTCAGTTACAATAATAATCGAACAATGCCACCAAGTTCAATGGCTGATAAAGCAAAATCATATGGTTTTTCCAAATCAGCAGATAGCGAAATGGAAGTAAATTCATTGAGTACTGCCGAATTTGTCCAAGTGATTGATCATGTTATTTCAGCAGAATTTAAAATTGATTTACCTTATTCTATTAAATCGAATAGTGAGCAACATATGGTTTTAGTTAAAAACATTGATTTAGAAGTAAAATACAATTATTTCGCAGCTCCAAAATTAGATAATGGTACTTATTTAGTAGCTCAACTTTCTAAATTAGATGAATTGCAATTGATTCCTGCTAAAGCGAATATTTTCTTTGAAGGAAGTTATATTGGAGAAACTTACATCGATCCAACAACGATGGAAGATACGTTAAATTTAAGTTTAGGTAAAGATCCAAATATTATCATTCGTCGAAATTTATTGAAAAAAGATTACAAAGAGAAAATCGTTGGAAATTACATTGAGAAAACATACTCCTATGCAATTGAGGTTAAAAACTTGAAATCAAATGGTATTAACATTATTCTTCAAGATCAATTACCGATTACTCAAAATACAGATATTATAATTGAGGCTTTAGATATGAGTAAAGGTCGTTATGATGATAAAACAGGAATCATTGAATGGGATTTAAATATCAAAACAAAAGAAACGAAAACGATTGAATTCCAATATAAAGTGAAATACAATAAAGATCAGAATTTACCAATCAATTAAGCCTGATTGCAAATTGCAGATTTGCAGATTACAAATTGGCAGATTACAGATTGCAGAATAATTGCAATTTGTAATCTGTAATTTGTAATTTTACAATTGAAAATAACGCACATGAAAAAATTTGAAATTCCAGAATTTTACAGATCTCCAATTATTAGTCAGGTTAAAGAAAAGCGAAAATCAGATGATCCTCGTAAGAAGGACTTCTCTCCTACTATTCTTGATTTTGGAAAAATTCGATTTTTAATTGCGCGCCATTTTGGGTTTTGTTATGGTGTTGAAAATGCGATTGAAATTGCCTACAAAGCGATTTATGAAAATCCTGACAAACGAATTTTCTTATTAAGTCAAATGATTCACAATCCAGGTGTGAATGAAGATTTATTGAAAAATGGGATTCAATTCCTTCAGGATACAACTGGAAATCAATTAATAGCTTGGGATGAATTGACTTCAGAAGACATTGTAATCGTTCCTGCCTTCGGAACAACGGTTGAAATTGAACAATTGTTAACTGAAAAAGGGATTCAAGTTTCAAAATACAATACTACTTGTCCTTTTGTAGAAAAGGTTTGGAATCGTTCAGAAACACTTGGAAAAACAAATCATACAATCATTATTCATGGAAAACATTCTCATGAAGAAACGAGAGCTACTTTTTCACACAGTCAACAAAATGCTCCTTCTTTAGTGATTAAAGACTTAAAGGAAGCCAAAAAATTAGCTGATTTCATAAATGGTAAAATTGATATATCAACTTTTGAAGAAGTATTTAAAGGAAGATATTCTTCAAATTTTGATCCTTCATCAGATTTAAATAAAATTGGGGTTGTAAATCAAACAACAATGTTAGCGACAGAAACACAGGAAATTACTGATTTTCTTCGTGAAACAATGATTACTAAACATGGTTTAGAAACAATTAAAGATCACATTGCGGATACAAGAGATACACTCTGTTATGCAACAAATGACAATCAGACTGCAACTTTAGGCTTGATGGAAAATGAAGCTGATTTTGCATTAATTATTGGAGGTTATAATAGTTCAAATACAACACATTTAGTAGAGTTATTGGAACAAAAATTTCCATCATACTTCATTAATAACAAAGAAAACATTCTTTCTACAAGTGAATTGCAATCATACAATATTCATTCAAAGGAAATCGAATTAATATCGAATTACATCCCTAATAAAGAGCGAATAGATATTATCTTAACTTCAGGAGCTTCTTGTCCAGACGCAATAGTGGATGAAGTAATCCAAAAAATATTATTTATGAATGGCATAACTGTTGATATAGAAAGTGTCATTAATAATCTTATGACTCAGTCATAAAAATAAGAGATTTATAAAATATAATGTTTTTGAATTAAAGCATAAATATTACATGTATTTAATATTTACAACTATCAACCTCTTTAATCCACCCTCAAGGAAGGAAACCTAAAACATTCAATGACAAATAAATAACTAAAGATTTATTTTAAGACACATTTTTTTAACCAAAATCTATGATTCAGTAAACAATTATCATTATTTTTCAATATTATTTGAAAGTTGTGGAACGTTTTATCAATTTACTGATCATAGATGAGGATGACAAAAGCCAAAAAGGCTTAAAAGGAATTCTTTCTGGTGCTGGGAACAATATCCTATCAGTCCATACTTTCTTTGATGCTATTCCTATACTTAGTAAAAAAGAAATTGGTATCTTATTAATTAATATTGATTGCCCATCTTTTCCTGGATTTGATGTTTTTCGTCAAATTAAAGAAATAAGTATTGTTAAAAGTATTTATATCATTGTTATTTCGAAAGACATTTATTCTGGATCAAAAATGATAAAAGGATTAAATGAAGGAGCTATTGACAATATTACTAAACCTTTCAATCCCAATTTAATAGTATCTAAAATTGAAGTTTATAAATCTTTATTTTATAAGGATCAACGTATTGGGCAATTATTAGGTAATATTTTCCCTCAAAATGTACTTGATGAATTAAATACAAATGGCAAATTCTCACCAAAACGTGTAGAAAATGGAGTAGTATTATTTACAGATTTTGTTAATTTTTCTCAAAAAGCGAGTAAGGTAAAACCAATGCAGTTATTGAGAAAATTAGAGCATTACTTTACTCATTTTGATGAAATCATAGGACGATATAATTTAGAAAAGATCAAAACAATTGGAGATTCTTATATGGTTTTAGGTGGTGTAACCGAAAACAATAAACAACCTGCAATAAGAGCTTGCTTAGCCGCATTGGAAATTCGCGATTTCATGATCAATGAAAAAATATTAGCCAAAGCTATGAAACAAGACTATTGGGAAATAAGAATTGGAATACATCAAGGCCCTTTAGTTACTGGAATAATTGGAACAAAAAAATTCAGTTTTGATGTATGGGGAGACACTGTAAATATAGCTTCACGAGCAGAAAATAGTGCATCTCCTAATACCATAAGTATCACTTCTACAATTGCAAATCAAATAAAAGAGTATTTTGTAATTAATTCGAGAGGTAATGTTGAAATTAAAAAACGTGGCGGAGATGTAGAAATGTTTTTCTTGGAACAATTAAAAATTGAACATAGCTTTTATAAAGAAGGAAAATTAGCTTCTCCTGAAATACTTGAAATGTGTGAGTTAAGTCAAATTGATTTTATTCATATGCGTAAAAACATACTTAACATTTTAAAAGCATCATTACCTGATGAAGTTGCTTATCATGATTTATCTCACACATTAAATGTTGAAAAATCAGTTACAAGGTATGCAAAACTGGAGGGTTTAAACGAAGATGAAATTATCATTCTGCAAACAGCAGCATTATATCATGATGCAGGATTTATTTTAACCAACAAGGACAATGAAGAATTTGCTGCTAATTTAGCAAGTATTCATTTACCTAAATTTGGCTACAAAGAAGATATAATTTCAGAAATTATCTCAATTATTCATTCAACTAATCATAACAAACCAAAGAAAACTTTACTCCAAAAAATTATGAGTGATGCTGATCATGATTACTTCGGTAGAGCAGATTATTATTCTGTAGCAAATCGTTTGAGAACTGAAATGGCAAATTACGGTTTAGAGATGACAGATAAAGAATGGATTGAATATCAATTGAATTATTTAGAGGGTAAGCACCGATTTTATACTGAAACAGCTAAAAACATTCGCTTACATGGAAAAATATTGCGAATTCAAGAATTAAAAAATGAATTAAACAAATTGACAATAACAACAAAATGAAAGTTTATACTAAAAAAGGTGATACAGGCACAACTCAATTAATTGGAGGAACACGTGTCTTAAAAAGTTCTATCAGAATTGAGGCTTACGGAACTATAGATGAATTAAATTCATATATAGGTATTATTCGTGATCAAGAAATTGATGAAAAATATAAAAATCAATTAATTGAAATACAAGATAGATTATTTACGATTGGTTCAAGTTTAGCTGCTGATCCTGAAAAATCATCTATGAAAATTCCTGATCTCCTAGAAAGTGATATTACTTTTTTAGAAAATAGTATGGATGAAATGGATGAAACACTTCCAGAAATGAAATTCTTTGTTTTACCAGGCGGTCACACAACTGTTTCTTTTTGTCATGTTGCAAGATGTATTTGTAGAAGAGCTGAACGTGTAATTGTTGCACTTCACGAAAATGAATATGTTAACGAACAAGTTTTTAAATATGTGAATCGTTTAAGTGATTACCTTTTCGTACTTTCAAGAAAATTAACGCAAGATTTAAACGCGGTAGAGCAACCTTGGCACCCTAGAATGTAAGTTATCATGCATTTAAAAAGTATAAAAAATAGCTTTTCATTAAGGAATTATTAAAAAAAATCAAACTTTATCAACATTCATTTGGATGTTATGAAAATAAAGTTACTTTTGCGAGAAATTAAACTTAAAACTAAGGAAAATGTATTGGACATTAGAACTAGCATCATATTTGGAAGACGCACCTTGGCCAGCTGCTAAGGATGAGTTAATCGATTTCGCAATTAGAGCAGGTGCTCCATTGGAAGTTGTAGAAAATTTACAAGATTTAGAAGATGAAGGCGATATTTACGAAAGCATCGAAGATATTTGGCCAGATTATCCTTCAAGAGAAGATTTTCTTTTTAATGAAGATGAATATTAAAAAAAAAGCTATCCAAATTGGATAGCTTTTTTAGTATTAAGATTTAATCTTTCTTAATTTTTCTTCCATCTTTTTCGTCAGCAGATTGAAGAATAATTTCATCTCTTTTTCCTCTAATTTTCTACCAAAACGAATCACTTTCCCCATGTAATCGAATTCTATTCTTTCTCCTCCTCTTACCCATGGAGAAGCTTCCCAAACTGATTGTAATGATTTATCTTTTGGTTGAAAAGTCCTTACTTTTTTGATGTTTTCTAAATAATAAGGAATTGCCTTTCCGTAATTTTTAATTGACTTTTTATATGTAAAAGAAGTCTCATTAATCTTTATTAATTCTTTTCCCCAGAGTATCCAGAAGAAAGAACGACCAACTTTCAAAGCGTAATAAAACCAAAAAGCAATAAAAACATATAAAAACACTGTTTCTTGTTGAGTAAATTTTAAGGCAATTAAAGACCAGATAATAGTTCCACCAATTGCTAA
>CALPRR020000133.1 GCA_943326025.2 Candidatus Kuenenia stuttgartensis
ATTTCTTGTAACGAAGTATTCAATGGAAAAACTTTAACGTGACAACCTCTTTCAACAAGACAACGAATAATGTTTTGTTTAACTCCAAAATCTAACAAAGCAACTTTATATAATGAATCATCATTTTTAGATTCAAAAGGTTCAGTAGTTGCAACATGAGAAGATAACTCTAAACCATCCATTGAAGGAACAAGAGAAAGTTGTTTTTTTAAGTCTTCATGAGAAATATCTTCAGAAGAAATAATAGCATTCATTGCTCCTTTACTTCTAATATGACGAACTAGTGCTCTAGTATCAATATCTGATATACCAACTGTTTTATTCTTAATTAAAACATCTTCAAGAGATCCATCTGCATTAGGTCTAGAATAAACTTCTGAAAACTTTTTAGTAACTAATCCTGAAATTTTAATACCATCAGACTCAACATCTAAATCGTTAACACCATAATTACCTATATGAACAGTGTTCATAATCAAAATCTGACCAAAATATGAAGGATCTGTAAAAACTTCTTGATATCCAGTCATACCTGTATTAAAAGCAATTTCACCTGTAGTAGTTCCAATATAGCCTATTGCTTTACCTTCAAAAACAGTCCCATCTTGTAAAATAATTACAGCTGATTTTCTTTCCTCCATTTTTATTTTTTTTGCAAATTTAAGATTTCAATTTAATAATACAGAAAATTGTTCATAAAAAAAGGGGAATGTTACCATTCCCCTTTTATATTTAAAAATTAATTCAAATTAATCTTCTGTAACTTCATCATTTGAAGATTCATCAGCAGATGCTTCTTCAGTAGAATCATTTGCTACTTCTTCAGAAGAAGCTTCAGTAGCTACAACATCATCAGCTTTTTTACCACCTCTTCTTGAACGACGAGTTGTTTTCTTAGCTGCTTCATTAGAATAAATTTCGTTGTAATCAACTAATTCAATTAAACACATTTCAGCATTATCACCTAATCTGTAACCTGTTCTAATAATTCTAGTGTAACCACCTGGTCTGTTTGCAATTTTAGGAGCAATCTCTCTGAATAATTCAGTAACAACTTCTTTATTTTGCAAATGACTAAAAACAATTCTTCTTGAGTGAGTAGAATCTGTTTTTGATTTTGTTAATAATGGCTCGATGTAAACTCTAAGAGCTTTAGCTTTTGCAACAGTTGTATTAATACGCTTATGCAATAACAAAGACGAAGCCATGTTAGATAGCATAGCTGCTCTATGTGAAGCAGTTCTACCTAAATGATTATTTTTTTTACCGTGTCTCATTTCAATATTTTAATTCGGTTCTAATCTTTATCCAATTTGTATTTGGCAACGTTCATTCCGAAAGTAAGTCCTTTATTATCAACTAAATCTTCCAACTCAGTTAATGACTTTTTACCAAAATTACGGAATTTCAACAGATCATTTTTGTTGTATGATACCAAATCTCCTAATGTTTCAACATCAGCAGCTTTCAAACAATTTAAAGCACGTACAGATAAATCCATATCTACTAATTTTGTTTTCAATAACTGACGCATATGTAAAGAAGTTTCATCAAACTCTTCAGAATCTGCTTTAATTTCACTATCCAAAGTAATTCTCTCATCTGAGAACAACATAAAATGATGAATTAAAATTTTAGCAGCTTCTTTTAAAGCTTCTTTTGGATGAATTGAACCATCTGTTACGATATCTAATACTAATTTTTCGTAATCTGTTTTTTGTTCAACACGGTAATTTTCAACCGCAAATTTCACATTTTTAATAGGTGTGAAAATTGAATCAACAAAAATAGTTCCGAAAGGAGCATTATTCAATTTATTTTCTTCTGCAGGAATATAACCACGACCTTTAATAATCGTTAATTCTAACTCTAATTTAACAGAAGATTCCATATTACAAATTACTAAATCAGAATTTAGTACTTGGAATGCAGAAGTGAATTTACCAATATCACCAGCTGTAAGTTTATTTTGACCAGAAATAGAAACAATAACTGTCTCATTGTCTGTACCTTCAATTTGTTGTTTAAAACGAACTTGTTTTAAATTCAAAATTATTTCAGTAATATCTTCTACAACACCTTTAATAGTAGTGAATTCATGATCAGCTCCTTCAATACGAACAGACGAAATTGCAAACCCTTCTAAAGAAGAAAGCAAAATACGACGTAATGCATTACCTACTGTGATACCATAACCCGGCTCAAGAGGACGGAATTCAAATTGTCCTTGATGCTCATCGGATTGAATCATGATAACCTTATCAGGTTTTTGGAAGTCAAGAATTGCCATGTTAATGCTTATTTATTATTTAGAATATAATTCGACGATTAACTGTTCTTTGATATTTTCTGGAATCATCTCACGAGATGGAACGCTAAGCATTCTACCAGTCATATCAGAAGAATTCCAATCTAACCAATCGTACTTCTTGTTATTAGAAGATAATGAATTTGAAATAACTTCTAACGATTTTGATTTCTCACGTACTCCAATTACATCACCAATTTTAACTTGGTAAGAAGGAATATTTAATACCTCACCATTAACAGTAATGTGTCTGTGAGAAACTAATTGTCTAGCACCACTTCTAGTTGGAGAAACTCCTAAACGGTAAATTGTATTATCTAAACGTGACTCACATAATTGTAATAATAATTCACCAGTAATACCTTTCATTCTAGAAGCTTTCTCAAACATATTTGAGAATTGTTTTTCTAAAATACCGTATGTGTATTTAGCTTTTTGTTTTTCGTTAAGCTGAATTCCATACTCAGAAGTTTTACCTCCTCTACGTTTGTTAGGTCCATGTTGACCTGGACCATACGCTTTTTTGTCTAACGCTTTATCTGGACCGAAAATAGGGTCTTTGAAACGGCGCGCAATCTTTGATTTTGGACCTGTGTATCTTGCCATTTTAATTTAAATTATGAAAAGAGATTATGAATTAAGGCTTTCCTTCGATAATCTATGCTCTTTTCTATTACTATACTCTTCTTCTTTTTGGAGGACGACATCCATTATGAGGCATTGGCGTAACGTCAACGATCTCAGTAACTTCAATTCCAGAATTATGAATTGAACGAATAGCTGATTCACGTCCACCACCTGGACCTTTAACGAATACCTTCACTTTACGTAATCCGAAGTCATGAGCCTCTTTTGAACAATCTTCAGCAGCAACTTGTGCAGCATAAGGAGTGTTTTTCTTAGATCCTCTAAAACCCATTTTTCCAGCCGATGACCAAGAAATAACTTGACCAGCGTTGTTAGTTAAAGAAATAATGATATTATTGAAGGTAGCATTAATATGCGCTTCACCAATAGCATCTACTTTAACATTCTTCTTCTTTTTTTGATTTGACTTTGCCATCTCTACTTATTATTTAGTCGCTTTTTTCTTGTTAGCAACTGTTTTTCTTTTACCTTTTCTTGTACGAGAGTTGTTTTTTGTTCTTTGACCTCTTAATGGTAAACCAGCACGGTGACGAATACCTCTATTACAACCAATGTCCATCAAACGTTTAATGTTTAATTGAACTTCAGAACGTAATTGTCCTTCAACTTTGATTTCGCCCATTGAAGTACGAATAGCTGCTAATTGATCATCATTCCAATCTTGAACTTTAATATTTTCATCAATATTATTTGAATTCAAGATTTTCGCAGCTGTGCTGCGTCCGATTCCATAAATGTAAGTCAAACCGATTACACCTCTTTTGTTTTTTGGTAAATCTATACCTGCAATACGTGCCATACTTTTAAATTTTACCCTTGTCTTTGTTTAAGTTTAGGATTCTTTTTATTAATCACATAAACTCTTCCTTTTCTCTTAACGATTTTGCAGTCTGCAGATCGTTTTTTTACTGAAGCTCTTACTTTCATTTTTATTTCTTTAAGAAATTCCTATTTATATCTGAAAGATATTCTACCTTTTGTTAAATCATAAGGAGACATCTCTACTTTTACACGGTCACCAGGAAGAATTTTAATATAAAACATTCTCATTTTTCCTGATATATGAGCTGTAACCATGTGACCATTTTCTAATTCAACTCTAAACATTGCATTAGATAAAGCCTCAGTAATTACACCGTCTTGTTCAATTGAAGTTTGCTTTGCCATTTTTAAAAACCTGATAATTCATTAGCAGTTCTTCTACCTTTCACTTTTGATCCTTCCATTAATCCATCCATATGGCGATTTAACAAATAAGATTCAATTTGTTGAAGAGTATCTAAAACAACACCAACCATAATTAATACTGATGTACCACCAAAGAACATTGCAAATGCATTATTAACTCCAGCAATATGTGCAATCGCTGGAAGTATAGCTATAATAGCTAATGACAAAGAACCTGGAAAAGTAATTCTTGAAACTAAAGTATCAATATATTCTGCAGTTTCCTCACCTGGTCTAACACCAGGAACAAAACCACCACTTCTTTTAAGATCATCCGCGATTTTGCGTGGATTTATCATAATAGCAGTATAGAAATATGTAAACACAATAATTAAAATAGCTAGTAATAAATTATAACTAACTCCATAAACATCACTTAAAGCTCTTTGAATGAAACTAGCATCACCACCTTTACCTGAAAACAACATAACAGGTATAGTCATAATTGCTTGAGCAAAAATAATTGGCATTACACCACTAGCATTTACTTTAATAGGTAAATAACTTCTAGCACCCGCATCATCAACAGCTCTAGCACCAACAACTCTTTTTGCTGTATTTAATGGAATCTTTCTAACACCTTGAACAATTAATATTGTTCCTAAAATAACCAGCATAAATGCTACTATTTCAAGTACAATCATGATAAGATTATTAGACTTCATACCAATTTCAGCAATAAAAGCTTCTGGCAATCTAGCTAAAATACCAACCGTTATTAATAAAGAAATACCATTACCTATACCTTTATCTGTAATTCTTTCACCAAGCCAAACAGCAAACATTGAACCTGCAATTAAAACCATAATTGTTTGAACCCACCAAAAAGTTGATGGATCTAACGGCATTGCACCTTTATTTTGAACATATAATGTTAAATAACTAGGTGCTTGCAATGCACAGATTATAATCGTTAATATACGTGTATAATTATTGATTCGTTTTCTTCCAGACTCACCTTCATTTTGCATTTTTTGAACTGCAGGAACTGCCATGCCCAATAATTGCATTATAATAGATGCACTAATATAAGGCATAATACCTAAAGCCATAATTGAAGCATTAGAAAAACCTCCCCCTGAAAAAAGAGAAAGTAAAGTTTCTAATGTATTTTCACCACTAGCCTGAGCTTTTTCAAGTGCTACATAATTAACACCTGGTAATATGATGAAAGATCCTATCCTATAAATTAAAATTAGAGAAAGAGTCAATAAGATCCTCTTTCTCAATTCTTCAACTTTCCAGATATTTTTAATGTTCTGTATAAAACGTTTCATTATTTAAAAAATGTTGGCAAAGTTAATTAAATTTCTGAACAATTACCACCTTTTTCTTCAATTACTGTTTTTGCAGTAGATGAAAACTTGTGAGCTGTAATGTTAACTTTAGATTTTAATTCACCACGTCCTAATATTTTCACTAATTCATTTCTAGAAACCAATCCATTTTCACGTAAAACTTCAGGATTAATATCTGAAATATTTTTACGCTCAATTAATGATTGAATGATATCTAGATTGATAGCTTTATACTCAACACGATTAATATTTTTAAAACCAAATTTAGGAACACGTCTTTGTAATGGCATTTGACCACCTTCGAAACCTACCTTAGTTTTATAACCTGATCTTGATTTTGCTCCTTTGTGTCCTCTTGTAGAAGTACCACCATGTCCAGAACCCTGACCACGTGCGATTCTTTTACCTTTCTTAACAGAACCTTTTGCAGGAGTTAAATTTTGTAAATTCATTGCTAATTATTTTAAGTATTACTCAACAACTTTAATAAGATGTTGCACTTTTTTTATCATACCAAGGATTTGTGGATTAACTTGTTTTTCAACAGTTTGATTCAACTTTCTAAATCCTAACGCTTTTAACGTTGCTTTTTGATCTGCAGGACGTCTAATAGCACTTTTTACCATTTTTATTTTTATAGTTTCCATAATAAAATTGTATTAACCATTAAACACTTTATCTAACGAAATTCCTCTTTGTCTTGCAACAGTTACCGCATCTCTCATTTTAGAAAGAGCATCAATTGTAGCTTTAACAACATTATGAGGATTAGAAGATCCTTGAGATTTTGCAAGTACGTTGTGTACACCAACACTTTCTAATACAGCACGCATTGCACCACCTGCAATAACACCTGTACCATTTGCTGCTGGTTTCAATAATACTTCAGCACCACCGAATTTTCCTTTTTGAGTATGCGGAACTGTACCTTTTAAAATTGGAACTTTAATTAAGTTCTTTTTAGCATCCTCTATACCTTTAGTAATAGCTTCAGTTACTTCTTTAGCTTTTCCTAAACCATGACCAACAATTCCATGCTCATCACCCACAACAACAATTGCAGAAAATGTGAAATTACGACCACCTTTAGTTACTTTAGTAACACGGTTTACAGCAACAAGCTTATCTTTTAATTCGATATCAGTAGCTTTTACTTTATTTAATATTTGTGCTGCCATCTTTTAAAATTTAAGTCCGCCTTCTCTTGCAGAGTCAGCTAATGATTTAACTCTTCCGTGGTATAAATAACCATTACGGTCAAATACTACGCTTTCTATTCCAGCTTTTACTGCTTTTTCAGCAACTTCTTTACCAACAACTCCTGCTTGATCAACTTTATTGATTTTTTCAGTAGCCTTGTTTTTATATGAAGATGCAGACACCAAAGTTTTCCCTGTACTATCATCAATTAACTGAGCATAAATTTGCTTGTTACTTCTAAATACAGAAAGTCTAGGTGTTTTTGAAGAACCAGTAACTCTTTTTCTGATTCTTCTTTTAATCTTAGCTCTTCTATTTATTTTACTAAATGCCATGATATTAACTTTTATTTTTTACCTGCAGCTTTACCAGCTTTTCTTCTTACTTCTTCACCTAAATAACGAACA
>CALPRR020000134.1 GCA_943326025.2 Candidatus Kuenenia stuttgartensis
AAATTGTTTATTCTTATTTTAGATTATTTACATCTATCTACAAATCGCAACTTGATCTTCATCAATAAAATGATATAATATGAAATTTTTAAATTTATACTCTAAATATTCATTATTTCTTAAAGTATGAGTGTTTTTGAATATTTCACTTATAGTTAAATCAATCCCCATCAATTTTAGATAATTCTCTTTCATTATTACAATTCTCCTTTTTTGAAGAATACCATTAAGTATAGACTCGAATTTTGAGTTTATTGAAATCATTTCTGTTAGACCATCAAGAATATTCACTTTTAAATTACGAACTCCATTATGATGATCATTTTTACACTTATTATTATTTGAGCAGTATTTACGAGAATTATTGGGAAATGGTAATTGTTTTCCACATAATAAATTTTGACAATGGGTATATATGCTTTTTTTCATATTATTTTTTTTTACTAAGTTATGTAATTTAAAATATTTAATATACATTTGTGTAAAATATAAATTATGAGTGGTGTATTAAACGACATAGAAAAGGCTAAAAATCTTTTGTTGAGCAAGGACAGTAAATTGAAAATAGATGAAATCAACATTCCTAGATTTCGATTGTCAGATTTAAAAATCAACCCTAGAAATGCAGTTCATTGGGAACTTAAAGGGATGTTTCTAAATAAAAAAGGGGAAGGTAAATGGCATCTTTTAAATTTAACCGAAGCAACTTGGATATTGATTGTTCAGAAACTTAGGGAATTTAATTTTAAGCTTGAACTGATAAATGATTTAAAAGAAAATTTTCTAAATCAAAAAATTAGAGTTATTGATGAAAAAACTAGATTAGAACTAAAAAAAACCATCATAGAAATTAGTGGACAGAACATTGAAAACATAATCAATTCTGAAGAATTCGACAATTTTATAGATAATATGTCCATTACAATTTTAGAAACAATAATATTAGATATAATAAATTTAAGAAATCAATATAAACTGTTATTCAATCTTAAAGGTGACTATGTAATTGATAAAGATGGAGATTTAAGCAATCCATTAAAAGATGGTATTAATGAAATTCAATCGAAAAGTCATTTCGTATTGAATATAAATGAAATCCTAGGTGAATTGCTAGGTAAAATTGATTTGGATATCGCCTTTTCATCCTATCAAATGATTACAAAAAATGAATTAGAAATATTAAAAACTCTTCGGTCAGATGACATAAAATCATTAGAAATAAAAATAAATACTCAAACTAAAACACCTGAGTATATAGAGATAAAAAAAATAATCAAGCCCGAAATTAAAGGTAGAATAGATCAGTTAATAATGAAAAATGGCTATCAAGAAATAATCATCAAAACTCAAAATGGAAATATTACCCATTGTGAAAACACAACAAAATATAAACTCGATACCGAATAAACGGATCAAATTTAAACAAGTTAAGATTACCCAAAAGAGGAATCAAAGCATATCCTATTAGACGGATGAAAGAAAAAATTAATGACAAAAAAAAACAGATTATTGAAAAACTAAGTAAACTAAAAAACATTTCATTAAATCAAGCAAAAGAACTATTTGAAAATTTAGAAAACTATTGTGAACTTATTATTAACTACACATTGAAAAATACAGATGAGCCAGAATAAGAAAGAATTTGAAAAACTATTCGGTATTAAAGTAAAAAAGAATAACCGAAACAAAGCTATTATTTATACACGTGTTTCAACTAAGGAACAAGCTGAAAATAACACTAGCTTATCGACTCAAAAGCGATTTTGTGAAGATTACGCATTAAAAAATGGTTATGAAATTGCAGAATATTTTGGTGGTACTTACGAATCAGCGAAAACAGATGAGCGAAAGGAATTTCAGAAAATGATAAAATATGCTCGACAAAATTTAACCATAGGTTATATTTTGATTTATTCATATGACAGATTTTCTAGATCTGGAGCCAATGCATCTTATATCGCAGATGAATTAAAAAAACAAGGAATTACTCTAATTGCGGTAACTCAGAAAGTAGACACTTCTAATGCTGGAGGTCTTATGCAACAAGACTTCTTTTTCTTATTAAGTCGTTTCGATAATGAGATGAGAAAGGATAAAACTAAAACTGGAATGACCGAACTTTTAAGAAAAGGTTATTGGCTTTGGTCTCCACCTAGAGGTTATGAAAACACAAATAAATTTCACAGAGCTGTAGATTGGAACATTATTGTAAATAATGAAGGAGAACTTTTGCGTGAAGCTTTTCAATGGCGAGCAAAAAACACTTATAGTTCAGCTGAAATCACTCGGAAATTAAATCTACTCGGTATGAAAATCGATGAACGTAGACTTTCTGAGATTTTTAAAAATCCTTTTTACTGTGGTATTATGATTTCTAAATTGATACCTGATGAAATAGTTATTGGCAATCATGAAGCAATCGTATCACAAGAAGACTTCTTAAAGATTAATACACCAGAAAGTAAAGTAATTACTAAAACTTATGTCCCAACATCAGATGAGTTACCTCTGAAAACTTCAATATGCTGTCCTAAATGTGGACATCTAATGACAGGGTTTTTTGTTCAAATTAGAAATTTACACTATTACAAATGTCAAAAAAAATGTACAGGAGTTAATCTAAGCGCTATTAAAGCTCATTTATGGTTCCAAGACACACTAAATGAATATCAACTTAACTTAACGGGTATAGATGGTGAAATTCTGCCAGAAATAATGAAAATGAAACTTGAAGAATTATCTAAAACAGATACAAATGAAATTGCTGCTGTTAAAACTAAAATAACACAAACTAAAAAAGAATTAGAAACGATAGAAGAACGATATGCAACTGGTAAAATTGACACGCTTATTTACAACAAATACAGTGAAAAATGTAAACAAGAAATTTTAGAATTGGACGAAAAACTGACGAACCCCAACCTGAGTAGTTCTAACATTGAAAAATGCATAAAAAATGGTCTGAAAACAGCCCTCAAACTCAGGAAAATATGGAATTCAGGAAATTTGTTTGAAAAACATAAATTACAACATTTACTCTTTCCAGAAGGATTCACTTATGACAAGCAAAACAAGCGAGTTCTAACTTTTCGGACTAACATTTTATTTGAGATAACTCGCTCTATTTCAAGCGTTTTATCGGGAATAAAAAACGGAAATTCAATCAAAAATGATCAAATCTCCGCTTTAGTGACCCCGTAAGGATTCTAACCTTAAACCTCTACAGCCGTAATGTAGTGCTCTATACAGTTGAGCTACGGAGCCTTATTTGTGGTGCAAAGATAGACACTTTTTCTATTTCTGCAAGTCTTTTTTTCAAAATTATTGTATTTCTGCTGAAATACCTTTCTCTAGTAAAGATGTACATAATGGTTCTAATCTTTCGTAAGAACCTCTTTTCACTTGACATTTACCATTATAATGTATTATCCAAGTACATTGTTCAGCTTGAATTTCAGAATGTTTACATACTTTAATTAACGAATTAATCACATGTTCAAATGTATTTACATCGTCATTAAAAACGATTAAATCTTTTTGATCAATTAATTCCTCAACTAATAATTCTTCAACACATGTTTCTGTTTGAGTCATATTTTACTTATTTATACAAATTTCTGAATTAAGTTTCAGTTTTGCAAATTCAATATTACAATCCAGAATCTTTACTTAACTCTTTTACAGTTAAACCAAATGATTCAATTTTAGCTTTCAACACCTCTAGTTCTGTACTTTGAATGTTTCTTAAAACAATCATTAATTCATTGTTTTGCAATTCAAAAGAACGTTCATGATTCAATTGTAATAACCATTCAGCAACATCCCCTGGAATTTTATTTGAACGAACAGAAACAGATAAATCATGAATATCATTAATATCTGAAATTATATCTTTTACCATTAATGTATCAAATTCAATTGCATTTTTCCCTAAAGTTGGCAAAGCATCACTTGAATTCACAATTGCTGATTTGATTTTTAAGTCTTTCGAATCATAATAAAATGCGCCTAATGTATTGTAATGATTCAATTCTTCTTTAGGAAATTTCGAATAGTTTAACTTAGAAACAAAATATGTCTTAGGATGAGAAATGGCTTTCACTTCAGCATTTACCAAAGCTCTTAAAATTGAATCTTTCCCTTGTTCAATTTTTTTCAATTCAACTTCTTTTAATTTAATATTCTCTAGATCTTTTGCTACTTGTTCAGGAGTTGAAACTTGCATTTCTTCATCTTTTAATGGTTCAAGTATTACATCTCCATTTTCATCTAATAATTTTTTAGCTTCAACTAAAGATATACGTTCTCCTTTGTAGCATGCTGTTACGAATGCATCAACAATTCCTCTCAATATTGCTTCTTCTTTTTTCGGTTTTGCAGCTTCTGCCGATTTAAACATACCTGAAGAATAACGAATCTGACCATTTGGTAATCGTTTTGATACGATTGGATTAATATTACTTAAGCGTTCAGCTGTAACTGGAGAATTATAAACCCCTATTTGAATAGTATAAAACAATCCTAATCTAGATTCAGCCGCAGTTGCTTTAACAGCATTCATGGCTTCATGATATGCTAATTCATCCACTTCTTTCGTTGCTAGAGAATCAAAAGTTGATTTACCTAACAATTCAGCAGTATTTGTTGCAACTTCTATTAATAATTCATTTTCTCCTTTTGGTATACATCTTTTTGATTTTTCTAAGTCTCTTGCTTCAGCTAATGAAATACGTTTTCCATCACAATAAGCTATTACGAATGCATCTTTATAACCTAAACCTTTGATTTGAGTCTGTGCTTCAACTGCTTTTGTAGCACCATTGAAATAACCTGCCATGTAACGAGTAATAGTTGTATTAGCAATTTTTTCACCAGATACCGGATTAAAAGAACTAAACAAATCTTGAGGTATCGGTTTAGAAAATGCACCTATTTGAACTCGGTAAACTAATCCACTTGGTTCTTTTACATCAACTGGAATTGGAGTAACTGAAGTTGAAGCTTTTGCTGCAGTGTTAATTTCAAGACCAGAAGAAGGTAAAGGAACTAATTTTGCAATAATAATTTGTTTGTCAATAGGAGTAACTCCTCTTTGAGCTAAATTTTGCATTTTTAAACCATTTTCAGGATTTTTAGCCAAAATTGCATTTGCTTCCCCCTGCTCTATCGCTAATTGATTTTCTAAAATTGATTTCGCATTTTCTGAAGATTTAATCAATGTAATTGATTCTTTAATCGCTGCTTTTGAGGCTTCAGAAGGTTTATCAACAGATGAAAGAATTAAACGTTTTGTTTCTTCTCTTTGTTTTACTAAATCAGTATTTAAAATTGCTATTTTTTGCTCTGTTGTAATTGCTTTTTGAACACTTTCTGTATAAGCTTTATATTCATCTGTTGTAGCAATCGCTCTTTCTTCTTTATAAGAAATTGGTTGATCTATGGCTTTTTGATTGAAAGTTGCAACTGGTTCTTTAATCGATGCTATTTGTTTATCAATGCTTGCTACTTGAGACTCTAATAAGGTTTTTTCAGAAATTAATGCATCTCTTGACTTAACTAAATCAGTCGCTTTGCTTGTTTTTGTCGTTGCAATTTGTTTATCTAATTTTTGAATTTCAACTGCTAATTCACCAATTTCTATCGAATATTTACGTTTCTTTTTTTCTAATTCTGCTTTCGTATATAATGAACTTATTTCATTATTTCCAATTGTTGTAATCGTGTTATCAATAAGAGCATCTTGAGCAACTTCATTTGCTTTTACTTCTTTGGATAAAGCTTGATTCAATAAATAATTTTTCTCTTCGATATTATTAGTTTCTGCAGACTGTTTAACCAAAGATTGAGCTTCAGCTGACAATCGTTTATTTTGTGATTGCGCTATAACGACTTGATTAGAACCGGAAACAATTTGTGTTAATTGAGCCGTTTTTTGTTCATTTTCAGTTTTTAGTTGAGCTAACTCATTTGTCACAATTGTATTCTCAACTTTTGCTTGTTCTAAATTATTCGATGCTATTTTTTTCTCTAATTCAGCTTTTTGTTTCTTATCTAAATTAGAAGCTGATAATTGTTCAGTTAAATTAGTATTTTCAGCTGCCAACGTTTCTAATTGTTTCTGTTCAGGAGTTTTCGCAACAGCTACACTTTCAAGTTCACCAATTGAAATACGACCACCTCTTCGTTTGTTTTGAACGATTTTTAATTCTTCTTCAAGAATCGATTTTTTCTCTTGTAAACTTGTGTTTTGAGAATTTTTCTCTAATTCTGAATTAACATCTGATAATCTTGTTTGGATAGATTGTTCGTATTTTTCTAAAACTTCATCTTGACGTTTTAATTCAACTAAAGTTTTATATGTTTTGTCAACTTCTGAAGCATTATCACCTAAAATACTTTGTCTCAAATCCATTGCTGAAGAAGAAGATTTTGTAGCTTCCGTTTTTGATGATGCAACAGCATTTACATTAGCATAATTAGCCTGTCTAGTTTTACTTTCAGCAATTTGACTTGTTAAAACTTTATTTTCAGCTAATAAATCTGGAGTTGATGATTTTTGAATTTGTTTTTCGTTTTCAGTAACTTTTTGAGCTAATTTTTCCTGTAAAGCAACTTCACGATTTACTAAATCAGATTGTTTTGTAGTTGAAGTTGAAGCTTCGATTTTAGTAATATCTGTAACATAAGTTGGATCAATTTTTCCAACTAATATTGATTTATCAATTTTAGATTCCTCGATTGAAACTGCCTTATTGTTTAAACTCGTCAAATTAGCTTGAGCTACTTCGATTGCTTTTGAATCAATTTCAACTTTTTTAGTTAAATCAGCATTTGAAGGATCTTTTTTCAACGCATTTTGATCTTTTGATTGAGTATTTGTCAATTTTGAAATCAAAGCTTTTTCTTCTTTTATTAATGCTGAAGTTTTATCTGCTTCTGATTTATTACTTGATGATATTTCAGAAACCTTAAATTCATAATCAGGCTGGATTTCTGCAATTAATTTCTCTACAGCAATTTTTTGTTCATTCGTTTGAGTTACATTTTCTTTCGAAGCAATTAATTGTTGACGTTCTTGAG
>CALPRR020000135.1 GCA_943326025.2 Candidatus Kuenenia stuttgartensis
AATTACAGCTGTGAAAGTGCCGGTGATTATGCCAGTGGAACAAATCACACCTTGCCAACAAACGGTTATGCAAGAAATTATAGTGGAGTTTCATTAGATACGTTTTATAAAAAGATTACATTTCAACAATTATCAAAAGAAGGATTAAATTCAATCGGTTGGGCAATAGAACAAATGGCAGAAGCAGAAGGATTACAAGCCCACAAAAACGCAGTATCAATTAGATTGAGAAATTAGTCAATAGTTTCTAGTCAATGGTTAATAGTGTTAATAGAAATGAGGCTAAGGCTCTCGATGCTGATGTTTTAAAGTCTAATTTCTAGCTTCTAGGAGCGAAGCGATTCTAATATCTTAATAATAAAATGAAAAACTTAATAAGAAATAACATAAAAAATCTTCAACCTTACGCATGTGCAAGGGATGAATACAAAGGAGATGAAGGGATCTTTTTAGATGCGAATGAGAATCCTTTTGGGGAGAACAATCGATATCCAGATCCATATCAAAAAGAGTTAAAAGCTGAATTATCGAAAATTAAAAATGTAGAGACTAATCAAATCTTTATTGGAAATGGAAGTGATGAGGTAATCGATTTATTGTACCGTATTTTCTGTAATCCTGGGAAAGATAAAGTAATTGTTTTCACACCAACATATGGGATGTATGAAGTTTCAGCAGGGATTAATGATGTCGAAGTAATTAAGATTCCATTAACAGAAGATTTTCAAATTGAAAAAGTATCTTATGATGCATATTTGAATGACGAGACAATCAAAGTGATGTTCATTTGTTCACCAAATAATCCAACTGGAAACTCAATCGATAACGATGAAATAGAGGATATTCTAAAAAGATTTAAAGGAATTGTTTTTATTGATGAAGCGTATATTGATTTCAGTACAAAAGAGTCTTGGTTAAAAAGATTGAATGAATTTCCGAATTTAATTATTTCACAAACATTCAGCAAAGCATGGGGATTAGCAGCTGTAAGAGTAGGAATAGCTTATTCAAATGAAGAGATTATTTCTTACTACAATAAAGTGAAACCACCTTACAATGTTAGTAAGTTGAATCAAGAATGCGTGTTAGAAGCTTTGAAGAATAGTAAAAAACAGGAAGAAGAAATTTCATTAATTTTAAAAGAAAGAACTAAATTAGTTGAGGCCTTAAAAGGAATAAATGGAGTGGTTAAAATTTATCCTTCGGATGCCAATTTTTTATTGATAGAATTCCAAGATGGAAATGCGATTTATTCGGATTTAATTGAGCGAAAAATAATTACAAGAAATAGAAGTTCCGTGGTTAAAAACACAGTTCGAATTTCAATCGGAACAAAAGAAGAAAACGAAAAATTAATAAAAGAAATTAGTCTGATTTCATAACTTCCCTCTTTGGAGAGGGATTGAGGGAGAAGACATTTTAATATAGAAATCTAATTAAAAAAATGAAGAAAGTATTATTCGTAGACAGAGATGGAACGTTAATTATCGAACCACCTGTCGATTTTCAAGTAGATAGCTTAGAAAAATTAGAATATTATCCACAAGTATTTCAATATTTGAGTAAAATATCAAAAGAATGTGATTTTGAAATAGTATTAATTACAAACCAAGATGGGCTAGGAACAGCTTCTTTTCCAGAAGAAACCTTTTGGCCTGCTCAAAATAAAATGCTTCAAGCGTTTAAAAATGAAGGTGTAATTTTTAATGATATTTTAATAGATAGAAGTTTTCCTGAAGAAAATTTGCCGACACGAAAACCAGGAGTTGGAATGTTAGGAAAGTATATTTACGGGGATTATGATTTAGCTAATTCTTATGTGATTGGTGATCGCAAAACAGATGTTCAGTTGGCTGAAAATTTAGGTTCCAAATCGATCTACATGGGGGTAGATTTTGAAGATGTGAATCCAAGCTTTTCTTCAACTAAATGGAATGAGATTTACAGTTATTTAACGGCGATTCCTAGAACATCTTCTGTTGTTAGAAACACCAATGAAACGAAAATTAAAGTTGATTTAAATCTAGATGGATCAGGTAAAAACAACTTATCTACGGGACTTGGATTTTTTGATCACATGTTAGAGCAAATTGCAAAACACGGACTTTTAGATTTAAGTGTAGAAGTAAAAGGAGATTTAGAAATCGATGAACACCACACGATTGAAGATGTGGCAATAACGCTTGGAACAGCTTTTAATGAAGCATTAGGAAGTAAAAAAGGAATTGAGAGATATGGATTTTTATTACCGATGGATGATTGTTTAGCACAAGTAGCAATTGATTTTGGAGGACGACCATGGTTAGTTTGGGAAGCTGAATTTAAAAGAGAAATGATAGGTGAAATGCCTTCAGAGATGTTTATGCACTTTTTTAAATCGTTTAGTGATGCAGCTAAATGTAATTTGAACATCAAAGCAGAAGGTGAAAATGAGCACCATAAAATTGAAGGGATTTTTAAAGCGTTTGCAAAAGCAATTAAAATGGCAGTAAAGAAAACAGGTGATTTTTCGATACCAAGTACAAAAGGAAGTTTATGATCGCAATAGTAAAATACAACGCAGGGAATGTGACATCGGTGAAAAATGCAATCGAACGATTAGGGTTTGAATGTATTGTAACAGATAATAGTGAAGAACTTCAAAAAGCAGATAAAGTGATATTTCCTGGTGTTGGAGAAGCAAGTTCAGCAATGGCATATTTAAAAGAAAAAGGTTTAGATGAGGTGATCAAAAACTTGAAACAACCTTTTTTAGGGATTTGCTTAGGGATGCAACTCATGTGTGATTATTCTGAAGAAGGTAATGTTGAGTGTTTAGGGATTTTTAAAACGAAAGTAAAGAAGTTTCCACCGTTGGATTTAGTGCCACAAATGGGATGGAATACAATCGTTCAGAATGGAAAAGAAAATGAGAATGAAGATGTTTATTTCGTGCATAGTTATTATGCAGAAGTTTGCGAAGAGACAACAGCAACTTGTAATTACATATTAAATTTCAGTGCAGCTTTGCAAAAAGACAATTTCTACGGAGTTCAATTTCACCCAGAAAAATCCGGAAAAATAGGAGAGGAAATATTAAATAAATTTTTAATGTTGAATTTTTAATGTTGAATTATAATCCAAAATCTAAAATTCAAAATCTAAAATTTTAATTGCCTTAAATGGTTTAAATAAAACAAAATGAGAATAATACCAGCAATAGACATCATCGAAGGAAAATGTGTCCGTTTATCTAAAGGAGACTATTCTACGAAAATAATATACAATGAAAACCCATTAGAAGTTGCGATGGAGTTTGAAGCAAATGGAATCGAGTATTTACATTTAGTAGATTTAGATGGGGCAAAGTCAAAGCAAATTGTTAATTATAAAATCTTGAATGAAATAGCATCCAAAACAAAACTTAAAATTGATTTTGGTGGAGGTTTAAAAAGAGATGAAGATTTAAAAATTGCTTTCGACAATGGAGCGACTCAAATAACAGCTGGAAGTATAGCGGTGGATCAACCGGAAATAGTTGCAGGGTGGTTAACTGAATTTGGACCTTCTAAAATAATTTTAGGAGCAGATTGCAAAGACCGTAAAATCGGAACGCACGGTTGGTTGAATTATTCAGAATTAGATGTAGTTGATTTTATTAAGACATATGAAGAAAAAGGAATTCAATATGTTATATGTACCGATATTTCAAAAGATGGAATGTTAGAAGGCGCATCGAATGAATTATACAAAGAAATCATCTCAAAATCGAATGTGAAATTGATTGCAAGCGGAGGTGTTTCATGTTTAGATGATTTAATCTCGCTAAAAGAAATAGGCTGCGAAGCCGCAATTCTAGGAAAAGCAATTTATGAAGGAAGAATAAAATTAGAGGAATTGAAAAAGAATTTTTGATTTTGAATTTTTGGTTTTGAATTGTTTATAGAACGAACTTTTTCACTAAATTAAAGTGAAAAAAACATGGAATCTAATTTAATCAAGGAAAAATCATTTCAATTTTCATTAAAATCTATCGATTTATATAAAGAATTAATTAATAATAAAGAGTTTGTTTTGTCTAAACAATTTTTGAGAAGTGCAACAAATATAGGAGCGAATGTAAATGAGTCTGAGGCAGCATGTTCGAGAAAAGACTTTGTGCACAAGCTAACAATAGCATCTAAAGAAGCGAGAGAAACAATGTATTGGCTAAAATTAATTGAATATACAGAGGTGTTGAATTGTGAATATGAAGAAATAAAGAAAGAATGTGAAAGCATAATAAGAATTCTGACTTCAATCGTAAAAACAACAAGTGCATCAATTAATTAAAAATCCAAAATCTACAATTAAAAATTATTAAGTCGTGTTAAAAAAAAGAATAATACCATGTCTAGATATAAAAGACGGTAGAACAGTAAAAGGAGTCAATTTTGAAGGATTGATAGATGCCGGTTTACCAGTTGAATTAGCGAAGAGATATGCAGATGAAGGAGCTGATGAATTAGTGTTTTTAGATATTACTGCGACGATTGAAAAGAGAAAAACACTTTCAGATTTAGTGGAGTTAATTTCAAAAGAGATAAATATTCCATTTACAGTAGGAGGAGGGATTAATTCATTGGAAGAAGCAGCAACGTTGATTCAAAGAGGAGCGGATAAAGTGAGTTTAAATTCATCAGCTGTCATAAGACCCGAATTAATACAGGAGATTGCAAGTCAATTTGGGAGTCAATGTGTTGTTGTGGCAATTGATACAAAATTTGTCAATGGAGAGTGGAAGGTTTTTGTAAGTGGAGGACGGATAGAGACTGATTTAAAAACAATAGATTGGGCTAAAAAAGTAGAAGTACTAGGAGCAGGTGAAATATTACTGACATCAATGAATAGTGATGGAACAAAAAATGGTTTTGAGAAAAGTATTTTAAAAGAGATTGTTCAAGAATTAAATATTCCAGTAATAGCATCAGGTGGGGCAGGTTCAAAAGAGCATTTTAAAGAAGTGTTCGAAGAAACAAATGTAAGCGCAGCGTTAGCAGCAAGTGTTTTTCATTTTGGTGAAATTTCAATACCCGATTTAAAAAAATATTTAAACGAAAATAAAATATACGTACGAACAACGTAGGTCGCAATTGCAATTTCGACTATCTTATTCGAAAATAAATAATATAAAATGAAATTAAATTACAATAAAAACAACGACGGATTAATCCCAGTAGTCATTCAAGACAATTTAACATTAGAAGTATTAATGTTAGGGTATATGAATGAAGAAGCGTTTGAAAAAACAAAAAGCGAAGGGAAAGTGACTTTTTTTAGTAGAACAAAAAATCGTTTATGGACAAAAGGAGAAGAATCAGGTAATTTTTTAAATGTTATTTCAATTGAGCAAGATTGTGATAATGATACCTTATTGATAAAAGTGAATCCAGTTGGACAGACTTGTCACCGAGGAACTGTGAATTGTTTTCAGAGCGAGCAAGTAAAAGGTTTTTTGTATAAGTTAGAAAATAAAATAAGTGATCGCATCGATTCAAACGATCCAAAATCATATACGAACGAATTGTATCGAAGAGGAATAAATAAAGTCGCTCAGAAAGTTGGGGAAGAAGCAGTTGAATTAGTGATCGAAGCAAAAGATAACAATGATGAACTGTTTAAAAACGAAGCTGCGGATTTAATGTATCACTTCTTAATTTTACTAAAAGCAAAAAACTTCAAACTTCAAGACATCGAACAAGTACTAAGAGAAAGAGATAAATAAAAAAGTCCTCGCAAGAGGACTTTTATTTAACCGATTAGTCTAATATCTTATTTCTAGTTTCTAGAATCTAGCTTCTAAAGTCTAGCATCTAGTGTCTAAATTCTAATGAATCTTAGGCAAAACCTTGTGAATCGTAACTTTATGTGTAATAAATTCAGTATCTAATTTAGAATACCAATCGAAAACTTTTTTCTCAGCATGTTCGATATCTTCAGCCTCTACTAATGCAACAGTAGTGTAATGAATATCTTTATCTGTATTTACCCAATCCTCGTGAACGCTAATTGAAGCTGTAAATTCTTTGTGTGTCATTTTCTTTATTTTTAAGCGAATTTAATTTTCTTTTTAAAATTGACCAAAGTTTTAAACTTTTATTAACTGAATTGATCTTTTTTAGATTGAAGTTTAATGTAATTATTTGATTTTGTTAATTATTTAAACAAAAAACAAAGTATTTAAATAATTAACAAATAACTATGTATAAATAGTCTTTTTTGATAGGATTTTATATTCATAATTCCTTACATTTGTGATTCGATATTTAAATGGAGAAATATGGCCGTAAAAGCTACGAAAGCACCAGCAAAAGCAACGACTAAGAAAGCTGCAGCAGCTGGAAAAACGAAGTTTTCAAAGGAAACTTACATTAAATGGTACAAAGACATGTTATTAATTCGAAAATTCGAAGAAAAAACAGGTCAATTATACATTCAACAAAAGTTTGGTGGTTTCTGCCATTTATACATAGGACAAGAAGCTGTGGTAGCTGGAACTGTTAGTGCATGTAGACCAAGTGATAAACATATGACTGCATACCGTGATCATGGTCATCCATTAGCCTTGGGTTCTGATCCAAGAGTTTTAATGGCTGAATTATACGGTAGATCAACAGGTTGTTCTAAAGGTAAAGGTGGATCTATGCACTTCTTTGATAAAGAGAAAAACTTTATGGGAGGTCATGGTATTGTTGGGGCTCAAATTGCTATGGGTGCAGGTGTTGCATTCGCAGAGAAATATGCAGGGACAGATAATGTTGCTTTTGTTTCTATGGGAGATGGAGCTGTAAGACAAGGTGCATTACATGAGACTTTCAACATGGCGATGAGCTGGAAATTACCAGTTATTTTCATTATTGAGAACAACGGTTATGCGATGGGAACATCTATCGAAAGAACAACAAATGTTCATGATTTATCTAAAATAGGGTTGTCATACGAAATGCCTTCTAAATCAGTAAATGGAATGTCTCCAGAGGCTGTTCATGAAGCAATTGAAGAAGCTTGTGAAAGAGCAAGAAGAGGAGATGGACC
>CALPRR020000136.1 GCA_943326025.2 Candidatus Kuenenia stuttgartensis
GCAACATCAGTTGACTTTAGCGGACATCCGAAAAAAGTTATTGTTGATGAAAAACATACGATTGAAGCAGATGCAGTAATTATTGCAACAGGTGCGAGTGAAAAATGGTTAGGACTTGATTCTGAAAAAAGATTAAATGGATTTGGTGTTAGTGCTTGTGCTGTTTGTGATGGATTCTTTTACAGAGGACAAGAAACAGTGATTGTAGGTGCTGGAGATTCAGCTTGTGAAGAAGCTCATTATTTATCTAAATTGTGTACGAAAGTTACAATGTTGGTTCGTAAAGAAGAATTCAGAGCTTCTAAAATTATGGCAGACCGTGTTAAAAACACACCAAATATTGAAATTTTATTCAATACTGACACTGTTGAAGTATTAGGAAATGAATTGGTAACTGGCGTAATAGTTAAAAATTCTGTGACGCTAGAAGAAAAAGTAATTCCATGTACAGGTTTCTTTGTTGCTATTGGTCACAAACCGAATACTGATATTTTCAAGGATTTCATCAATTTAGATGAAACTGGTTATATTAAATACGAAAAACCAGGAACTTCGTTCACAAACGTTCCAGGTGTATTTGTTGCAGGTGATGCAGCTGATAAAAGCTACAGACAAGCAATTACTGCTGCTGGAACTGGCTGTATGGCTGCTTTAGATGCAGAGAGATATTTAGCTGCTTTAGGACATTAAGAAATAATTCTATAAAGTTCAAAAACGTTGATTAAGATTACTTAATCAACGTTTTTTTTATTTCTTCATTTTTTCAATTATTGAAGTAGTTGAAAATCCATTTTCTAAATCGATTACCTTAACTTCACCATTATTTGCTAGAATAATGTCAGAACCAACAATGTATTTTTTTGATTCTTTGTTTGTTTCGTTTGGATCATAATCAGCGCCTTTCACTAAAACATCAGGCATTAACTGCTCAATCAATTTTATGGGCGTTTGATCATCAAATAATATCACCATATCGATAAATCCCAATCCGGCTAAAACCAATAAACGAGCATCTTGAGGATTAATAGGACGATTTTCGCCTTTACCTTGATTTTTAACAGATTGATCAGTATTCAAAGCAACGATTAGTCTCTTTCCTAAATCTGCTGATTTTGCTAAATAAGTGACATGACCTTTATGAAGTATATCGAAACAACCATTTGTGAAAACAATTTGTTCATTTTTTAATCGCCAAGCTTCAACTTTTCTTAAAGCTTCTTCAATCGTTACGATCTTCGATTGTATGTAATTCAGTCTGTTCATCTTTTTCTGCAGAATAATTTTTCGGTAATAATATAAAAGAAATAACACCTAAAAGTACCATTAATATCGTTTGAGATAACCAAATAATCCAGCCTAAAGCATTTCCAATTCCAAAAGCAATATTAGAATCTGGATATTGATCTTTGATATAATATGCAACAACTAAACCAACTAAAATAGGGTAGGTACCGATTCCTCCATTCGTAAGAATTACTCCTAAAGAACCAGCAATAAATGCAATTAAAATTCCTTTCAAAGGAATATCAGCAGTAATTTGGGAACTGTAAAAAGTGACATAAAACATTAATATATAACAAACCCAGATGAAAAGAGAATGAAAAATATAACCAAATGGATTCTTTAATTTAAAGATAGATAAAAGGCCCGTTAAAACACTTTTAGCAAAATTGATAACCTTTGCTCTAATCGTTGGTTTGAATATGATAATTACAAATACAATTAATCCAATTACACCAACAGCAAATTTGATAATTGATTTTATTAGATCTCCATTTTCTGAGGTTTTACCTCCACTAAAATAACTTTCGATTTGACTTTTTAATTCAAAGAAATCATTGTAACCAATAAATGCTGTAAAAAATGCAATACAAGCTAAAAGGATTAAATCTACAGCTCTTTCCGCTATTATTGTTCCAAAAGAATTTGAGAATGGAACGCCATCTGAACGATACAACATAGCTGATCGTGATGCTTCACCTGCTCTAGGAATGGTTAAATTAATCAAGTAACCAATCATAATAGCATGGTAACGATTCCAAAATTTTGATTTATATCCAATTGCTTCTAAAGAATAATTCCAACGAAAAGCTCTTGATAAATAAGCTAGAAAACCAAAAATGGTTCCGATAATAATCCAAAAATAATTTGCTTCGTTAATGAATTTATAAAATTCAATTTCTTCTTTAGTTGACATACTACTGAATGAATGCCAAATAAGATATGCTCCAAGAAACAAAGGTAAAACTGTTTTAACTAGTGTCAATATCAGTTTTTTGGACATCTTAATCTAGTTGATTTGTTTCTTCATTTGGAAACACTAAACATGGTTTGAATGATTTTGCTTCTTCAAATTCCATGTATCCGTAACCAATTATGATAATGACATCACCCGTTGCTACTCGTCGAGCAGCTGGACCGTTTAAACAAATTGTTCCGCTTTTTCGTTCACCTTTGATAACATACGTTTCAAATCGCTCACCATTATTGATGTTTACAATTTGAACTTTTTCGCCTTCAATTAAATTTGAGGCATCCATTAATTCTTCATCAATGGTAATACTTCCAATATAATTTAAATCAGCTTGTGTAACTTTTACACGGTGAATTTTCGATTTTACAACTTGAATTAACATTCTAAAAAGTGCTATTTTTTTGACGAAATTAAATATAATTATTGATAGTTTGAATGTTTGATTGAAAAAGCTAAATGATTAAAATATGGAAAGAGTTGAAATGTAAACTTTTATATGTATAATTTTAATTATTCAATCAAACTGAAGATTCCATCATTTTCATGAATCAATTGATCTACTAATAAAGCTTGTAGTTCTTCAATAATAATCTTTTTATTGATGTTGAAATTTTCTAGTATTTCATCGAACTCTTTTGGCGAACTTAGAAATTTGATTAATTCCTCTCTTAAATTAAATTCTGAATTGGATGATTGATTAGTTGCTATACAAACATCACATTTCCCGCATTTTTCGACAGGTTGATCAAAATAAGTAAGAAGTTGGACCAAACGACAAGTAGGTTTTGTTAAATAATCAATTGCTTGTTGAAGTCTATAATTCGCTTTTTCTTTTCGTTTAAAATACGTTTCTGAAGAAAGCTTAATATAATCATCCGGTAGACGTTCATGTAATAAAGTAACAGTTGGCAAAGATGATTTCCATGAAATATCTAGAATACCAAACTTCTCTAGTTCTTTCAATTGATTTGTGATTTCTGCTGGAGTGATTTTTAGTCTTTTACTAAATTCAAATTCATTAATTTCAAAATAATCGTTAAATATTCCTGGATAACTTCTAGATAGTAGCGTTATAATTGGAGATAATCGTTCATATTTTATCTGAAAACTGTACAGTTCTTTATTTCCTATTGCAATTCTAATTTTAGTTGGATGAAAAACACCTTCCGAAAAAACAATATCATTGTTAATTTCAAGTAATTTGAAAGATTGATATGTATCTATTGGATTTAATTGAAATTTCTTTGTTAAATCATTGATTTCAAAATGGTATGTTTCGTTTTCTCCTGATCCGATGGCAATTTTTAAATAATTGCAAAGCGCTCTATAAGTTGTTTTAACCGAATCAATAGGAGGGAACTGACTGTCAATTCTTTCTTTTAAATTCACGATATCATTTTGTTCCCAAAAAACAATTGCTCTCGCATCTTTTTCATCTCGACCAGCTCTACCAGCTTCTTGAAAATAAGCTTCTAAGTTGTTTGGGAATTCATAATGCAATACAAATCGAACGTCAGGTTTGTCAATTCCCATTCCAAAAGCATTGGTTGCAACCATTAATCGAAGTGAATTATTCATCCACGATTCAAGCATTAATTTTCGATCCTCACTGTTCATTCCGCCATGATAAATTCCAACTGGAAATTTACTTGCATGTAACAATTTAGCAATCTCTTTAACACTTTTTCGAGTTTGACAATAGATAATACCCGTTTGATCAGGATGATTTTGACAAAACTGTAAAATATCTCTTACTTTATTCTCAGTTTCAACGACTTCATAACTTAAATTGGATCTTAAAAATGAACTTTGGAATATGCGAGCATTTTTAAGTTTTAAAGATTGAACAATTTCATTTTGAACTTCTTTCGTAGCTGTTGCAGTAACGGCAATAATCGGAACAGAAGGATGAATCTCTCTTAATTTACTAATTTCTAGATACGAAGGTCTAAAATCGTGTCCCCATTCTGCAATACAATGGGCTTCGTCAACTACTATTAAGCCGACATTCATACCTTTGAATCGCTCAATAAATAGTTTTGATTTTAATCGTTCTGGAGAAGTGTATAAAAAATCGAGTCCTCCAAATCGAGCATTATCAAGTGTAATATCAATTTCTCGATAACTCATTCCGCTGATTAATGCTTTTGCACGAACTCCTTTTGAATTTAGATTTTTAACCTGATCTTGCATCAAGGCAATTAGAGGAGATATAACGATTGTAATTCCTTCACGAGCAAGTCCTGGGACTTGAAAACAAATTGATTTTCCACCTCCAGTTGGAAGTAATGCGAGAGTATCATGCCCATAAATAGCATTATCTACAATTTCCTCTTGAAAAGGGCGAAAGGTATTAAAACCCCAAATATTTTTTAATATTTCTTTACTCTTTTCCAAAATTCAACTTATTACACTTCAAAATAAACAAAAATATTTCAAAAGATGTTATATAATAACTTTAAACACTCAATCTTTCTGTTTATATTCGCGATTAGAATATTTATGATATGTTAAACGAAGCAATTACAATTAAAGTTACCCCAACACAGACTTCACATATTAATGACGTTGATTGGGAGAACTTACCTTTTGGTAAAGTGTTTTCTGATCACATGCTTGTGATGGATTACAAAAATGGTGAATGGCAAACCCCTGAAATAATGCCTTTCGCTAATTTATCTTTACATCCTGCTACTTCTGCTATTCATTATGGTCAATCGATCTTTGAAGGTATGAAAGCAAATAAATCAGAAGACGGACAGAAAGTAACTCTTTTTAGACCAGATTTAAATGCAAAGCGTTTCAAAGAATCTTGTGAGCGTATGTGTATGCCTGTGATTCCTGAAGATATGTTTGTCGAATTGATTCGAAAATTTGTTGAAATAGAAAGCGATTGGATTCCAAATCGTGCAGGTTATTCTTTGTATTTAAGACCTTTCTTATTTGCTACTGATGATTTTATTGGAATTCGTCCTTCAGAAACATATAAATTTGTGATTTTCGCTTGTCCTGTTGGAGCTTATTATTCTGAACCAGTAAGAGTGAAAATTGAAGAACATTATACTAGAGCATCTAGAGGTGGAGTAGGTAGAGCAAAAACTGCAGGAAACTATGGTGCTGCTTTATATCCAGCAAAACAAGGACAATTACAAGGTTTCCACCAATTAGTTTGGACAGATGGAATTGAACATAAATACATTGAAGAATCAGGTACAATGAATATTGTATTTGTAATTAATGGTGTTTTAGTTTCTCCATCAGAAGAATCAGATACTATTTTAAGAGGAACAACGAAACGTTCAGTTATTGAAGTTGCTCAATCTTGGGGAATGAAAGTAGAAGAAAGAAAAGTTTCTGTTGAAGAAGTGGTGAATGGAATCAAAGATGGTTCTATTACTGAGGTTTTCGGTGCTGGAACTGCTGCTACGATTGCACATATTGTTAAAATTGGTTTTAGAGACGAGGTATTAGATTTACCAGGAGTTGAAACAAGAACTTTCTCAAATAAAATTCAAAAATATTTAGACGATTTAAAATCAGGTAAAATTGAAGATACTTTTGGATGGTGTTTAACTGTTTAAGAAAATTCATATAATTTTAAAGAGGCTACTTTTTGTAGCCTTTTTTTATGGAATTTTTTATTTGATAGCATCTAACTTTAAATATCAATGATGAAATATCACTATCTTATCTTATTATTAGTCTTTTTTTCTTTTTATTCACATTCCCAAGATTCATTGGTAGTAAAAGGAGTTGTTTTAAATAAACAGACGAAAGATTCAATTTCAAATGTGAATGTGAAAATCAAATTTGACAATCAAGTCGTTGATATTAAATCAAATTCAAAAGGAATTTTTTATTTTAAAGTTCAAACGAATAAACAATATGAATTAGGTTTTACGCATCAAGTTTTCATGAATACTGCTGACCAACTTCTTGAAAAATCTAGAAAGAATTTAGATACTGTAAAACGTGTATTTGAAATGCTTCCTATCAAGATCAATGAAATTGGAGTTGTAACGATTCGTCCTGAAGGAGTTCCAGAGAAAATATTTACTTCTGAATATGTCAGTGTTGCTGATTTTGAAGTTTTACCAGATGGGAATTATATCCTATTGACGTATCCTAAAACATTGAAAAAGGGAAGTGATGTTGTTTTGTATGATGGTAGAAATATTATTTCGACAATTCCAATTGATGATCATGCTGTTGAATTAAGAAAAGATTTTAGAGGAAATCCTCATGTGATTTGTGAGAAATCAGTTTATGGTATTTATATTTCAAATACGAAGATTGGTATTGCAAAGTTAGAAAAAGAATACTTTATGAAATACTTAGCTCCAATTTTAGATTCTAATTATACAAAGTTTTATTTATCTGATTTTAATAAGGATTATCCATCTATGAATTATTATTCATTTGATCAATTGGATTCAACTTATTCTAAAATTGTCACAATAACAGATGATTTCATGATGGAATTGTATCGAGCTGAATATAAATGGGTTGATGTTAGAACGAAATTGTGGGCGAAGCAAAAGGAACAAGAAACAGGAATTGATGCTCAAATTTGGGTAGGCGCTAATTATTTTACGCA
>CALPRR020000137.1 GCA_943326025.2 Candidatus Kuenenia stuttgartensis
AATAACACAGCTAATAATGCTTCTTCCTATGGAACTTGTGTCTACACAGAAGGAACAACAACAATTCAGAACTGTCTGATGTATGATAATACAATCTCATATGGTTACTCTCAAACATCTGGTCACATTCACAATAAAACAGGTACCCTTTCCATAAAAAACTGTACAGTTACAGAGAACACTTCATCAGCTGGATATAGTGGTGATATTTATGTAGAATCGGGTACAGTTTCAGCAACGAATTGTATTTTATATAATAATACGGGTACTGATAACATAAATCGGGCAGCAGGAACTGCAGAAATTTCATATAGTTTATATGACGATGGAACTGGAGGAACAGTTACAGCATCGACAGGAAACATAACGAATACTGACGCAAATCCTATATTTATGAATGCTACGACGGATGATTTCAGGATTTCTGCTATTTCTCCTTGTAGAGAAAAAGGAAATAATTCAACCATGCCATCTGTTGATTTGAATGAGGTTGCCAGAGGAACTGTTGGTGCAAATACAGGCTCAGCATATGACATGGGATGTTATGAACAGGCATGTGCTTCTGGTACATTTTATGTGAATGACAATGCAACTTCAGGAGATATTTGGGTTTCAAACGTTGGCAATGATGCTAATTCAGGTACAACTGTTGCTCCCTATTTAACATTAGGTGCTGCATTGAAAAATTGCGGATGTGCAGGAAATACCATTCGTATTGATGCAGGTACATATACAGAGGATAATTATATATTATCTACAGATGCAACTGGGAATGCATTAAATATTGTAGGTGCAGGTAAAACATTAACAATATTTGATTTAGATAATACGGATCGGTTCATGACAATAAATGTAGATGCAGACAATATAAAAATTACGGATATTACAATTAAAGACGCTAGCGTATCAGCTAATGGAGCAGGCTTTAACATTACGACTACAGGTTCAATCACATTAGAAGATTTGATTATTGACAATTGCGATATCTCTGGATCAAATTCAGGTGCAGGTGTATATGTTAGTAGCTCATCCACTGCAACCATAGATAGATGTATCTTTAGAAATAATAACACCGCTAATAATTCATCTTCTTATGGAACTTGTGTATATACAGAAGGAACAACAACAATACAGAACTGTTTAATGTATGATAATACAATCTCATATGGTTACTCTCAAACATCTGGTCACATTCACAATAAAACAGGTACCCTTTCCATAAAAAACTGTACAGTTACAGAGAATACCTCATCAGCAGGATATAGTGGTGATATTTATGTAGAATCGGGTACAGTTACAGCAACGAATTGTATTTTATATAATAATACAGGTACTGATAATATAAATAGATCAGCTGGTACTGCAACAATATCGTATAGTTTATTTGATGACGGAACTGGTGGTACGGTTAATTCTTCAACAGGTAATGTTACGAATTTGGCTCCAGGTTTTGTAAATGCAGCTTCAAATGATTTTTCTCTTACATCAATTGGTGCAGCAAAAGATGTCGGTGTTTCAACTAATATGCCTAATGTAGATATTTTAGAAGTTTCGAGACCATATGGTTTAGGATTCGATATGGGTTGCTATGAATTCAGACCAAGTTATTATTGGGTAGGTGGCACAGGTAATTGGAGTCAATATGCAACTCATTGGGCTACAACATCTGGTGGGTCAACTTTCCATACATCTGTTCCTACTAGTTCTGATAAAGTATATTTTGACGCCAATTCAGGTGGAGGAATTTGTACAATTGATGCACAAGCATACGCAAACAATGTTACGATGACTGGATATACAGGATCACTTGCAGGTACGTCGACTTTGGATATTTATGGAAGTTTAACGGTAGGTTCAGGGATGACTTGGTCGCACAGTGGAACAACTTCTTTTAGGTCAACATCTCCAGGAAAAACAATTACTTCGAATGGTAAGACTTTGGCTTGTAACTTAACGTTTAATGGCTCGGAAGGAACTTGGATCATGCAAGATGCTTTATCAACTTCTGCAAATCTTACGATAACTTTAGGAAGGTTAGATGTTTCATCATCAAATTATGGTCTAACAGTAAGTGGAAACTGGTCGAATAGTGGGGCTTTTTCTGGCAGAACGGGAACTGTAACATTGAATGGTTCGTCCGCACAAACAATCAGTGGTTCAAGTAATACAACATTTAATAATTTAACGTTAAATAACGCTTCAGGTTTAACCGTTTCAAAAGGGATAACAGTTAATGGAACGCTTACGTTTACTGCTGGTAATATTACAGCGGCTTCCTCTTCGGAAGCAGTAACATTCGAAACATCAGGAATTGCGTCAGGTGCCGCAAATACGAAATGTATTGTTGGTTATTGTAAGAAAAATACAAACTCTACTACGAAATTTACATTTCCTGTAGGTACAAGTACATTGTATAGAGCCGCTTCAGTTACTCCGTCTAGTTCATCAGCTACTACTTGGACGACGAAATATTTTGGTGCTGGTTACGGAGATTATACTGTAACAGGTGCTATGTTAGTAAATCCTAGTAAAGTTGAATATTGGACAATAGATCGCTCGTTGACGGGTACTCCAGCAGCTGCTACTATTGAATTGTCATGGGCATCGAATAGTAATGTGAATTCAAGTTACGCTTCAGATTTGGTTGTGGTGCACTATAATGGAGCAGATTGGCAAAACATCGGAGGAAATAATATTACAGGTACAGTAAGTGCTGGTGTAGTGTCATCTAATTCGGGTTGGAATTCTTACAGTCCATTTACATTAGGTTCTCAAACAGGAGCTATTCCGTTACCAATTACTTTGGTTTCATTTACTGCTAAACCTTATCAAAATGATGTTAAAGTTTCATGGCAAACAGCATCAGAAATTGAGAATGATTATTTTATTGTTGAGAGAAGTGAAAATGGACAAGATTTTTCTGAAATAGCAAGAATAGATGGAGCAGGTAACTCATCTAATACGATTAACTATTTCACAATGGATACCGATTTTAATAAAACAGTATTGTACTATCGTTTGAAATTAATAAGTTTTAATGGTGAAGTAACTTTTTCTGATATTGCTTCTGTAGATATGTCACAATTACAAAATCATGGAGTGATTGTCATGACAGTTAATTCACTTGGTCAAGAGGTGAATGAAACTGCAAAAGGGATTGTATTCGATATTTATTCAGATGGAACATCAGTGAAACGAATCCAGTTTTAAGATAATTTAAGATAAAAGGTTAGGTTAAATTTTCAAAAGGAAAAGCGAGTGAGGAGAAATTCTTACTCGCTTTTTTTGTGTTTGAACAATTTGTTGATTAATTCGAAATTTTAACAAGTCATGTTTTTTTATGATTTTTATCATGAAAAATCAAAGTTTATTAATATATTTACGTAATTATACTTAGTTTAAGATTGTCAGTTCAGAGTCTAATATTAAATCAATTGTTTATTGAAACTAAAATTTAGGAATAGAGTATTTATTCTACTAGTAATATTGTTAACTATTTGTACTAGTAAATGTTTCGCACAATGTAGCTCTTGTTCTCCTGGTGGTTCGTATACATATACATCAAATACAGTGATTACATCAAATACTTGCTACAACAGTGTAAGTATGCAACAAAATAAATTAATCACTGTTGCCAGTGGAGCAACACTAACTATTTGTGGTGATTTTAGTGGGGTTAATTCAGATGCAATAACGGTTAATTCAGGTGGTTCTTTAATAATTACGGGCATATTACAATTACAAAATTCATTTACCTTAACAATCAATGGCACTGCTTCTATAGGTAGTATTTCAATTGGTAATGGAGGGGCTTTAAATGTTGCGGGTGGAGGTCAAATCGAAGTGACAGGTAATGTAGCTGCTGGAAATAGTGCCTCAGTTGTTGTTTCTACTGGAGGTGTTTTTGAGATTGATGGAAATTTAACAATTGGTGGTGGTACAATCACATCGAACGGTTTGTTGAACGTAAACGGAACGATTACAGGTCCAACAGCAACTGGTTCAGGTGTTTGGTGTTCATCACCGACGCCTTCAAGTGTTGCTACGAATGATTATGTTTGGAGAGGAGTTTATAGTACAGATTGGAGCAATGTAGATAATTGGTTACAAAAATCAAGTACCGGTTATTCAGAACCAATTTCATTGCCAGAATCTACTAAAAATGTTACGATCTCAGCAAATACAGGTTGCTCAAATTCAAATTTTCCATCAATTGTTCCGAGTACGTTAGATTTGAAGAATTTAATCATAGAGTCCGGAGCTTCGTTGACAATTGCGTCAGGATTAATTAACGTTTATGGCAATTGGACTAATAATGGAACTTTCACTTCTAATTCAAATTCTACAGTAGCATTTAAAGGAACGGTAAACCAAACAATTAGTGGTTCAATTAGTACAACTTTTGGGAATTTAATCATGAATAATGCTGCTGGATTGACTGTTTCGAAAGGATTTACAGTAAATACGTCATTAACATTTATCTCAGGGAATATTTCAGCTTCCTCTTCATCTGAAGCGGTTACTTTTGGTACTTCAGCTACTTCTTCTGGAGCTGCAGATACAAGATGTATTGTAGGATATTGTAAGAAAAACACGAACTCTACTAATAAATTCACTTTTCCTGTTGGTACTTCATCTTTATATAGATCAGCATCTATTACACCTTCTAGTTCTTCTGCTACATCCTGGACCGCTAAGTATTATGGCGCAGGGCATGGAGATTATACGGTAACTGGTCCAATGTTGATCAACCCAAGTAGAACTGAGTATTGGACAATTGATCGTTCTGGATCATCTTATTCTCAAATTGAGTTATCATGGGGTTCAAATAGCAATGTAAATTCAAGCTTCGCTACTGATATTGTCGTGGTGCATTACAATGGTACTGATTGGGAAAATATTGGAGGGAATAATATTTCAGGTACTATCAGTTCAGGTTTAGTTTCATCTGATCTTAATTGGAATGTATATAGTCCATTTACAATCGGTTCAAAGACAGGAGCAATGCCTTTACCAACTGAATTGATTTCATTTAAAGCAATTGCTCAAAAATCAGCTGTAAAATTAGATTGGCAAACAGCTTCTGAAATCGATAATGATTACTTTACAGTAGAGCGCAGTTTTGACGGAATTCATTTTTCTCCATTTACAAGATTAGAAGGATCAGGGAATTCTAATCAGACCATCAATTATTCTGTAAATGATTACGATTATGTAAATGGAATCAATTACTATCGATTAATTCAAACAGATTATAACGGCGAGGAAACAATTTCCAGAATTGAATCAGTAGATATGTCAAATAAGTACGTTTATTTTATAAAGACTATTAATTCACTTGGTCAAGAAGTAAATGAAACAAATAAAGGTATTGTATTCGATATTTATTCAGATGGAACATCTGTAAAACGAATACAATTTTAAGCAAAAAGGTTAGGTTAAATTTTCAAAAGGAAAGCGAGTAAGGAGAAATTCTTACTCGCTTTTTTTGTGAATACAATTTTTATTTAAGTGAAAAATTATTATTATAGTTATTGAAAATTGGATGAAATAGATTTAACTAAAAAATATTATTTACACTCCATTTAAACTAATTAAATGGGACAATTTTTAGCTTTAAATAATCGGTTTAGTTATTTAAAAGACGGTGTAAAAATATTTCATTGTTCTATAAACCCAATAGAATAAAGGTTTCCTGAATTATCTTTTGTTTTTAGCCTTTTCAATTTTAATTATTTATTGATTGAAAGAACTTATTTTATTTGTTTTTTTAGTGGGACAAATTTGTAAATTATTGATTATCAAACTATTGCTTATTTATTTGTGTCCAAAAAATGGATTTTTTAAACATAATATGGAAAAATATAAAACAACAATTTAGTTAAGTAATTAGTTTGTCAGCGTTTTATGATTTTGGTTTGATTTTGGCGTTTTGTGATGCCAAAATAAAAATACCTGAAATAATGAAGCTGAAAACATCTCTTAAAAGCAATTTTTATTTAAAAAATATAAAACTTAAAAATTATCAAATACATAATTTAATTAATGCCCCATTTTTAACATTTACCATAAACCTAAATCAACATAAATTTCCTTCTATTTGGAATTTAAGAATGAATGTACAAACTATAAAAGTGTATTCTCTAAAAGATTTTTCAATTCCATGTAGAGGTAAATTTTATTATCAAAATAGCATTGATAGTTAATTCCATTTCATATTACCATACCTCATAAACTAAATCAATAAAAAAAATTGGAAAGGCATTTTGCCGTTAAAATAAAACAATAAGGATAATGAGTGAAACAGTAATACGTTCTGAAAGAAGAACAAAATGGATTACGAGTAATGGGGTTGAGGATAGAACTGCTGATCAAAATTGGGTAAAAAGACTTAGATTGTTTTTTCAACTTATAATCTCTTTCGGGGTGTTTGTTTCGAAGCGTTCGGCTAGGGCTATTTGGTCAAAGATCTCGACTACTCTTGGCTCTTTTGCCTGTGCGAACCAAGCTTGCGCTTCGCCTGGCATGGGGCTCATGAACAGGGTAAATCTTAATTTTCCAACTCAGTCTTTTGAAAAACCAAAAGCAGTGCCGCTTTTAGTTGATTTATTAAATTTTAAAATCTTTTTATTGTTTCTTGGCTTGAGTTTGAATAGCTCATTGTTTGCCGCAACAAGAACTTGGGATGGTGGTGCTGGGACGTTTGTTTGGACTACCGCTGCTAACTGGTCTGGTGATGTGGCACCCGTTGCAACTGATGATGTGATTTTTAATACATCAGGAACTTTTACAATAACCTCTGTTCCAACGATAGCACTAAATTCTCTTACCATT
>CALPRR020000138.1 GCA_943326025.2 Candidatus Kuenenia stuttgartensis
ACCTGTCAACTTATTTTAGGACAAGTCATATTTTATTTAATAATTAAGTAAATTTTCTAATGCTAGTTTAACTTTATCAGCATTTGGTAGAAGGGTTGCCTCTAAAATAGAATTCAAAGGAATCGCTGGAGTATCCATTGAACCCAAGATCATTACTGGTGCATCTAACGCTCTGAAATTATCTCTTTGAATTCTTCCTGCTAAACCTAATGTAAATGTTGCTTCTTCAGATTCTTCTGTTACCAACAATACTTTTCCATGTTTTTGAGCAACTTCATTTATTTTTTCAGTATCAATTGGATTTAAGGTTCTTAAATCTATAATCTCAACTTTATCTTTAAATTCCGCGCAAGCTTCTAATGTCCAATATACACCTCTTCCGTATGTGATCACCACACAAGAACTTCCATTTTGAATGTTTTCAGAAGTTGATTCTTGAACAACTCTCGCTTTCCCAAATGGAATAATATATTCATCATCTGGCTCTATTGACATAGCTCCTTCTGTTCCAGGAATTTTTGACCAATACAACCCTTTATGTTCCAACATCACAACTGGATTAGGATCATAAAACGCTGACTTCATTAAACCTTTTAAATCTGCACCTGTTGAAGGGTAAGCAACTTTAATCCCTCGAATATTTGTTAAAACTGATTCAACACTTGATGAGTGATAAGGACCACCTGAACCATATGCTCCAATTGGAACACGAACGATACAACTTACCGGCCATTTACCATTTGATAAGTAATTCGAACGACTCACTTCAGTAAATAACTGATTCAAACCTGGCCAAATATAATCAGCAAATTGAACTTCTACGATTGGTTTTAATCCAACCGCTGACATTCCAACTGTACTACCTATAATAAAAGCCTCTTGAATAGGTGTATTGAAAACTCTATCATCTCCAAATGTTTGAGCTAAAGTTGCCGCTTCTCTAAATACACCACCTAAACGCCCACCAACATCTTGTCCGTATAATAAAGCTTCGGGATGTTTAGACATCAACTCTCTAACAGCAAACAAAGCACTATCAACCATTACTGTTTTTTTCTTTCCTGCTGGTTCTCTTTCTCCTTTTTCTTCAGTAATTGGAGTTGGTGCGAAAATATGATTTAATACTGATTCTGGAGTTGGATCTTCTGCGTTATACGCATCATCAAACGCTTTATCAATTTGATTTTTGATTTCAACTTCTGTATTCACAATATCAGCTTCATCAACTCCTACCTCTCTCGCTAAATCTTTTAATTTAGGATATGGATCTCTAGTTGCAGCATCTTCTAAATCATCTCTGTACCATTCTTTACGAACACCAGAAGTATGATGTCCTAACAAAGGAACTTTTGCATGAATTATAAAAGGCCTTCTTTCTTTTCTTACGATTTCAAAAACTTCTTGAACTGTAGCATATGAAAGCGCAAAATCACTTCCATCAATTGTTCTTACTTCGATTCCATTAAATCCTCTAGCATATTCCGTCATGTCCTGAGCTCTAGTCTCAGCTGCATTAGCTGAAATATCCCAGCCATTATCTTGAACTAAATAAACAATTGGAAATTGTTTTAAGGCTGCCATTTGTAATGCTTCTGAAACTTCACCTTCAGTACAAGAAGCATCACCTAATGAGCAAACAACAACAGGATTCTCTCCATTATAATCAACTGCTAATCCTGTTTTTTCTTTGTATTGAATTCCCATTGCAATTCCAGTTGTTGGTATTGCTTGCATTCCAGTTGCTGAAGATTGGTGAGGAATTTTTGGCATATCTTCACGATCCAAAGAAGGATGTGAATAGTATGTTCTACCTCCAGAAAATGGGTCATCTTTTTTAGCAAAAACTTGTAACATTAATTCATAAGGTTTCATTCCAATACCTAATAAAATGCTGTCATCTCTGTAATAAGGAGAAACCCAATCTTGATGTTTTAATTGTAAACCAACTGCTAATTGGATCGCTTCATGACCTCTAGACGTGGCATGAACATACTTTGCAGAAATTTCTTTATGTGCTTCATATTTTTCAGCCATTGTTTTGGCTGTACACATTAATTCAAAAGCTTTAAAGATCGTTTCTTTAGAAACTATTTCTGTTTGTTTTTCCGATTTAATTATAGTTGTACTCATTTACTCAAGTAAGTTCTATGTTTTTAAAAATGTAAATATACAAAATTCAAAACTTTATAAAAACAACAAAAACAACAAAAAGATTAACTATATGATTATCAATTAAAAAAGATTTAAATGCGAATATTTTCATTAAAATGTCCTATGGGTTTTATTTAATTCTTGAAATAATACAACAAAATTATTCTAGATTTCCTTTTCTGTTTGAAAAAAAACGAAATACACTTTATTACAGAAGCATAAAATTTGTAGTTGAAAACATTGATAACTTGAGAAAAGATTACACCAACAATTCGACTTCAAATGAATTTTCATTCAATGGAGAGTCGGAAAATGTAGATATACTTTCTTGGTTCAATTGATATTAAAAAGGTGCCTTCGACTTCTCTTAAGCACCTTTGTTTTTTTTTATGATAGAATCTTCAAGTAACGATTCAAACAGTCGATTTCAACATCAGCAATAAAATTCAGAAAAGTATCCTTCTCTTTTTCTGTTTGAACTAATTCTAAAGCATTATAATAATTCATTCTTGCATCATAATCTCCTTTAATATTAGCGATAACAAAACCATGCTTCAACAATATTAAATTCATAATCAATCGAGAAGTTCTTCCGTTTCCATCAACAAATGGATGAATTGTAACCAATCGCTCATGCATCTCTGCTGCTAAAACAACTGGATGTAATTTATTTCGATTTATTTGATACCATTCAAAATATTCCTCCATTTTTTTCGGAACTAAAAAAGGTTGAGGTGGCATGTGAGCACTTCCTTTTATCATGACTTGAATATTTCTATATTTTCCAGCATATTCAGGCATGATCCCTCGAAGTATCATATTGTGAATCACTAACAATTCTCTTTCATTAATCGAAACTTTTCGTTGAACCAAATCTTTTACGTATTCAATCGCTTCTTGATGATTGATAGCTTCCAAATGTTCACGCATACTTTTTCCAGAAACTGTCAAACCTTCGTTGATGACTAAATCTGTCTCTTTTAAGGTTAATGTATTTCCTTCTATCCGATTACTTTCAAAAGTATATTCTAACTCCAACGCTTGAGCAATTCGATAACTATCAAATTCTCGAAGTTTATCTAATTTTGATTTCAATGAATCAATTAAATCTAACTTTTCCTGTAATGAGCTTGAAATGAAAAACTGTTCTGCAGAATCGTATTTCGCTATTTCCTCTTGAACTAAGGTTAAAGCTTGAGAAGCAAATTCCTCATCTTGAATTTCATAAAGAATCTTTTCTTTAATCCAAAGTGGTAAAATCTCTTCTAAAGGGATCTCTAAAAAATGAGCAAGTTGTTTGACTTGATCTCTAGTTGGTTTTCGAGCTCCACTTTCAAATTTACTCACCAATGCTTGATCTATCGCAAGCAATTGAGCCAACTCTCTTGTCTTGTAACCTTTATTTATTCTCGCATTTTTGATCAGTGTTTTCATTTGTCAAATTATTTCATGACAAATTTAGTCATAATTTAGATTATTTCAAAACACTTTTCAACTTTTAAACCCCTAATTCTTTCAATAAATTTGCGAAAGCTTCTTTCAATTCAGCCAATTCAGATTCTACAGAAGCCAAACGTTCTTCTAAATTAGATTTAGAAACTGCTTTTTCTTCACTTTCATCAGAAAAATTATCGCCAAATAAATGACAATATCTTGCTTCTTTTTGACCTGGTTTCTTTGGTAATAATTTGATGAATGGTGTTTCTGAATTCATTAAACCATCAATCGTAGAAATCACTTCATCCAATGAATCAAAATCATGTAAACGACCTGAATTGGAATTAATTTCTCCAGGTGTTAATGGTCCTCGAAGAAGTAATAAACAAATAACTGAAGTCTCTGCAGGATCTAAAGGAAAAGTAACAGCAATACTATGTCTATATTTAATTGCTCTACTACCGCCCCCGATGACATTCGCTGCTAAATGTTTCTTTTTTAGTGAATCTATCGCCGAAACAACTGTTTCTTCATCAAAATCAACCACCGGATTTCTAGATGATTTTTGATTACATGCTGTAACAATTCCATTCAACGTCATCGGATAATAATCCGGAGTTGTTTTACTTTTCTCTATTAAAGCACCTAAAACTCGTTGCTCTTCTAAAGTTAATTGAGGTAATATATTTTCAGTTTCCATTTTAATTTAGACTTAAAGATTCAAGACTACATGAATCAAGACTTAATTTCACTCTAATGACTATTGACTTTTTCCTAATGATTTAATATTTACTTATTATTCTCAATCACATAATTCAACACCTTCGTCATTAAGTGAACTCTATCTTTTCCTCCGACATTGTGTTTATGCATTGGATAAGGAAAGAAGTCCATCTGAACACCAGCTTCTACGAATTTTTTAACCATCGCAAAATTATGTTGCATCACAACCACATCATCAACAGTTCCATGAATCAATAATAAATCTCCTTTTAAATTTTTAGCATAGTTCAACAAAGATGCTTCTTCATATCCTTTTGGATTTTCTTCTGGTTTGTCCATGTATCTTTCCCCATACATCACTTCATACCATTTCCAATCGATTACCGGTCCACCTGCTACACCTACTTTAAATACATCCGGTTGACGTAACATTAAAGACGTTGTCATAAAACCACCGAATGACCAACCATGAACCGCTAATCTATCACCATCAACATAAGGTAAAGATTTTAAATACTTTACCCCTTCCAATTGATCTTGCATCTCGACATTTCCTAATTGACGGTGAATTCCACTTTCAAAAGCAAATCCTCTTTCTCCTGAACCTCTATTATCAACTGTATACACAAGATAACCTTGTTCAGCCATCCAATACATCCAAAGATTAGCACCATCTAACCAAGAATTTGTAATCATTTGCGCATGAGGTCCCCCGTAAACATAAACTAAAACTGGGTATTTTTTTGAAGGATCAAAATTACTAGGCTTAATTAAACGCGTATACAGAATTGTTCCATCAGTGCTTTTAATTGTACTTATTTCAGCAGTTCCTAATTTATAATCTGCCAATTTATTATTTGATTGTAGCAACATAATAGTTGATTTACCATTCATCGAAACCAACGAAGAAAATGCAGGAGTTGTATGGTTTGAATATTCATCAAAAAGCCACTTTTCATCAGGACTTATTGAAATAGTATGTACACCTTCCGTTTTTGTCAATAATCGTTGAACACCTTTCAAATTGACAGAATAAAACATTGTATTTAATGGAGAATCACCTGTAGCTGAAAATATTATTTCAGAACCTTTATTGATAGAAGTTAAGATATCTTTAACGACAAAATCATTAGCTGTCAATTTCTTAATCAACGTTCCTTCAATATCATAATAATACAAATTATTAAATCCATCTCGTTCACTAATCCAAACAAAAGAATTTTTATCATTTGAAGGAAAGAAAGCAGGATGTTCAGGTTCAATCCATTTATCATTTGCTTCTTCAAATAATGTTTTCACAAAGGCTCCTGAAATAGCATCATACTTGTTTAACCACATGTGATTTTGTTCACGATTTACTTCTGCAATTAAAATAAATTTCTCATCAGGTGTCCACGAAACATTTGTCAAATAATCATCTGATTTTCCTTTAGGTGTGATAAAAACCGTTTTTCCATTTGAAATTGAATAAATTCCAATTCTAGGTTTTTCAGATTTTTGACCAGCCATCGGATATTTGGTTGGCATTAAAGACCCTGGAGTTGAAGTAATATCAACTAAAGGATATTCAGCTACTTCTGTCTCATCTTTTTGCGCAAAGGCAATTAAACTATTTTTAGGCGAAACAAAAATACCACCATGAATTCCGAATTCACTTCTAGCATACGTTTGACCAGAAACGATATTTTTATCTGTATTCGAAGTAATTGCAATACGTTCGCCTTTCGAATTTTTATAAATCAAATTGTTTTCTAAAGTATAAACTACACTTTCATCTAATTTATTAAAATTGACATCCGCAGCATTTTCATCTATTGAATAGATTTTTTGTCCTTTTTTTGCTTTTACATCATATCTGTAAAAATTTACGCCATCATTGATATAGAAAGTGTTTTTGTCTTTCCATTCTAAACCATAAAAACTATACAACTTTGAATTTAAGGCAGTATTTAAATCATTTAAATTGACCAAATCAACAGCATTTCTATTTGAAACTGAAGCTGTTTTTAAAATCCAAGTTTTTTCTGCTCTTTCCATATAGGTATATGAATCCGAACCTGGAATCCATTGAAACATTCTCAATTTATCAGCACCAAATAATCTGTTTTGTTCTAATACAGATTGTTCAATTGTCAATTCTTTTTTTTGTGAGAAAACAGGTAAAGTAAACGACATTAACCCTATAAAAAACCACCTCTTCATTCTTATCTTTTTATTAATTCATTAAAAAATTTCTCTACTGGTTGTCCAGCTTTATAACAATCTAAAATCAGTTGATCTAAATTTTCACTTAAAACAACCTCTGCATCAAACTGCTTATAAAAATACCATTGCTTATTGTAAATTAACGGCTCTATTTCTGCCACTTCCTTTAATTCTTTTGGAATCACTTTATTCTTTTCTCCTAAAATCTCTCCGAAAACATTTTTAAAAGACGCTTCCGAATATAACTTTTTGAATTTCTCTGGATTTTTAGCAATTCCCTCGCGAACAGTTAATAAATCATCTTTATCAATTTC
>CALPRR020000139.1 GCA_943326025.2 Candidatus Kuenenia stuttgartensis
ATAATTTAATAGGGAATACCAATTTTAGGGATAAATAGAAAAAGATTTTGGTATTTTAGCGCTAAATATTATCGGAATCATGATTGAAGCAAAGTTTGGAAAGTTTAAAGAAGAGATGTTTTTAATTCAACAAGATGTTAACGCTGCTTTTTTTGAAAGAGCAATTAATCGAATTGAAGACCTAATTGAACGTTTTCCAGATAGAGCAGAACCTTATTATGAAATGGGGCGATTAAGTTATAATTTCTGGAGAAATGATGAAGCTGAAAAAAATTACAGTAAAGCCATCGAAATAGATCCAACTTATTTTCCGACGTACACTCAATTTGCATTAATTTTAATAAAAGCAGCAAGATTTGATGAGGCAGAAGCGCTTCTAATAAAATCTCAAACAATACAAAGTAGAGAAGATTCAGATATCTATTTTTATTTTGGAATGTTATACCAACATAAAGGTGAATTAGATAATGCAATAACTTCTTACAAAAAAGCAATTGGTTGTTGTATCAATGAAAGTCAGATTGATTTAAATCTAAAATTCATTCGTGCTTGTATTGAGTTAAGAGGGTGGGAATAATTAAAATTTTAGATGTTAGATTTTGAATTAATTAAATTATCAAAAATCAAAAATTACTCTTAAGTTTTCTATTTTCTTCAGTAATCGCTTTGTTTTTGTTCGCCAATTGACCACAAGCTGCATCGATATCTTTACCTCGGCTTCTTCTAATGTTGACAACCAAATTCTTTCCTTCTAAATAATTAGCAAAGGCATTTACATTTTCGACGTCAGCCTGTTGGAAACCAGCATCATCAATCGGATTGTACTCAATGATATTAATTTTACAAGGAACACATTTTGCAAAAGCAGCTAATTCTTGAGCATCTTCCAATTTATCATTGAAATCTTTGAAAATAATGTATTCAAAAGTAACACGTGTACCTGTTTTTTCATAGAAATATTTTAACGCTTCAGCTAATGTTTCTAAATTATTAGAATCATTAATTTCCATGATTTGACTTCTCTTTTTGTCGTTTGCAGCATGAAGAGAAAGCGCTAAATTGAATTTTACTTGATCATCTCCTAATTGTTTGATCATCTTTGCAATTCCGGCTGTAGAAACAGTAATTCTTCTAGGAGACATTCCTAAACCTTCTTCAGAAGTTAACATTTCGCATGAACGAAGAACATTTTTATAATTTAAAAGCGGTTCACCCATTCCCATATAGACAATGTTTGTCAAAGGTGTGTTGTATCTATTTTCCGATTGATTTTTTAAGTAAACAACTTGATCAACAATTTCGCCAGCGGTCAAGTTTCGCATCAATTTCAATTTTCCAGTAGCACAAAATGTACAAGCAAGACTACATCCCACTTGAGAAGAAATACAAGCTGTTGTTCTAGAAGTTGTGGGAATTAATACACCTTCAACAACTTTTCCTTCACCAACAGAAAACGCACATTTGATTGTTTTGTCTGAACTGATTTGTTGATCGTCCAATTGAATTGCATCAATATAAAAATGCTCATTTAATATATCTCTGAGCGATTTACTTAAATTGCTCATTTCATCAAAAGTAGAAGCGCTTTTTTTCCATAGCCATTCATAAATTTGTTTAGCACGAAATCCTTTTTCGTTATATGTTTCTAACGCTTTTTTAATTTCAGCTAAGGATAAATTTCGAATATTTTCTTTCTTTTGAGACATTGACATTTCTATTGAGCTACAAATTTACAAAAGACTTTGTAAGCAAAGAAATAAAGCAACGTAAAAAGCTAGTTATTTAATTACACTGATTTTTTTTGTGTAAAGTTTTGATTTTGATTGAAAAGTTAAGTAATACATTCCGGTCACAAGGTTTGAACAATCAAAATGAATGGCTTTGTTTTCAAGTTTGTAATTCAGTTCAATTTTTTCTCCAAGTGAATTGGATAAAATCAGTTCTTCTATCGGAAATTCTGATGACAAAATGAATTGATTTTGAACCGGATTTGGGTAAATTGAAAATTCTAAATCCTCTAATTGTTGAACACTTAAATCCAAACATTGATTCGGCATATGATTATCTAACCAAGACAATCTATTTCTCAGCCAATTTTTCAATTCACCAATTTCTTCCAAATAAGTAGCTGGTATTGGAGAAGGATTTGGCCAAATATAAGTACCTAGTATCGGCCAAGTTGCAAAATTTCGATTAACGGCATTTAACATATAATTAGATGTACTATCAATATAATTAAAAAGATATGTTGTATCTAGGAAAGTTGATCTTAATTCACGGTATCTACATCCTAAATTGTGTTGAAAAATAGTGTCTTCAGTCATTAATTTTTTCCACCAAAAAGGTACAAGCCAAGGTCCTCCACAAATATCATTAAATTCATATGCCCAACCATCGGTTGTGTTACCATTACAATAGTCTGCATTTCCAAATGCGATGTCATAATCCCAAACGGGACCAGCCTTTAATTTTCCACCCTTGGATTTTTTATCTTTATGGAGATAAGTGCTAATTCTATAACCATCAACATTTTTTGAGATTTCATTCATAATTAAATAGTCGATAAAACTATTTTCAGAAGCATAATTTCTCCAACCACCGTTGATAATATTTGTTTGACCATTGAAGAGAGCGTTTTCAAATGTATCAATATATAATTTTATATAATCTTGTTGGACAGGTAGAATATTTAAATCAGAAGGATAATCGTATAGGAAATTAATTGTTTCACCATTTCCGTTATTGTAAGGTGCAAAATTTGATTGAAAACTCGAACTTCCAGCACTTCCTGTTGTTTTGTCAATTTTCACAATATACCCTCCTGTTAAATTATCTCCAGAAATATCCGTATTCGTCAATTTTGAAATATTGATTCGATTTTTATCTCGTTTTAACTTCTCCATAAAGAGATAAACACCTTGATAATTATTGTCAATGACCAACTCCACAAATTGAGTTCGAGGAGCATAGTGACCAAATTGATTAGAAAGATGATAGGCTAATACATTATTCATAAAACTTTTGTCGGTGTAATTGGCACTTAAAATCCAATCACTTTCTCTCGGGAAATAGTTTAAGACAGTATCTATTGAATTTCCAACAATATCTTGTGTTTCAAACCCATAACTTTTTTTAGGAAACATTTGAGATGAAGAACCTCTAACTTCTATTCCAATGGGTCCATTAAATTTTTCAGTTTGAGATGTCGTATTGATTGCTTGTCCATTTTCCCAATATATTTTTAGATTGGCATTTATTTTAGGTTCATCATTTATTACCTGATTATTGGTGTTGATTTCAATAATAGCTAATTCAGATGAGGTAAAAGGAAGACTAGGCTGTGGAGGATTATTATCGAATGTAATATTCCAATCAATTAAAACGCCTTGATCTTGAGGGTAATTGTCATAAATGCGAAGTATCCAATTACCATTTGGATCGGATCCATTATTGAGGTTTCCGATATTACCAATTGGTAAATAGGTCCCCGTAAAAGGTGCTATTTGTGATTGTATAGGTAAGCTTGCTGTCATATTTAAACAGGTAGAAGTGAAATTGTCACTATCACCACCAATAGTTTGAAATAAGGGGACAGAAATTCCTGATGGTGAAATCAGCCAGCAATTTAAATCTGAATCATAAGTATGTTGTATTGTAAAACAGACGGTTGATATTCCAAAATTTGCATTAGTTGTGTTTTGTAAACCTGAAACATTTATGTTAAAATCGATAGAGGTTGAACCATCATCAGGTATTGTATCACCTGCAGCAGAAAATGTTTGAGAATTCAAATTCAAAGAAATAAATCCCAAAAGGAATAGTAATAGATTTTTCATTTTCCGTAATTGTAATCAATTATACGAAAAAAAAATGAATATTATTTTATTTGAATACCTCTTGAAGAATAAACAGCGTTTGGATTAGATTTACTTTTATCAAGGCTGAAAGAAAATGTACTGCCTAGGCCTACTGTACTTCTTACAGAAATTGATTGTCCATGAGATTCAATGATATGCTTAACGATTGATAATCCTAGACCAGACCCACCTTCATTTCTATTTCTACTTTTTTCAACACGGTAGAAACGTTCAAATAATCTTGGTAGGTGAATTTCATCAATACCTGGTCCATTATCAGAAATTTCAACAGTTACCAAATCATCAACTACATAAAAACGAACCAGGGTAGTTCCGTTTTCATTCCCGTAAGAAATAGAATTATTGATCAAGTTTGTGAATACTTGTGCGATTTTACTTCTATCACCCATAACGGTGATGGGGCTGTAATCTTTTGTGAATTTGAGAGTTATGTTTTTCTCTTGAGCAATGATTTCTAAAGAATCAAAAACTTCTTGAGCTAATTCTAAAATGTCAAATGATCTTATTTCCATTTGTAAATCATCCACTTCTAATCGTGTGATTTGATCTAAGTCATCTAAGATATTAGTAATACGCTCCGTTGCTTTTGAAGCTCTTTCAAGGAAAACGCGATTCACATTTTCATCTTCAATAGCTCCATCCAATAGTGTAAGAATATAACCCTGAATTGAAAAAACGGGAGTCTTTAATTCATGAGCTAAATTACCTAGAAATTCACGTCTAAATTCTTCTTGAACTTTTAATTTTGATATTTCGTTAATTCTTTCTTCTGACCAAAGAGTTGTTTCATTAGCTGCATCAGCGATTATATCATCAGATAGTTTAAAACTAAAGTTGTTTTCTTTTGTCATTTTTCCTTTTCGAATAGATCTGTAAATAAGTTTAAGTCTATCATTAATGAAATATTTTGTAAAATAGAAAAAAACTAAGTAAGTTGATAAACCTATGAATAGTGGAGCAATTATAATATTCCAAAAAGGTAAATCTTTAAAAAACAGTTCAATAAGTAATGTGCTTACAAATGAAAGGAGGTAAATAATTAAACTCCCTATTATTAATAATACTATTGGTTTTTTGTTTTTCAATCTTCGCTAAATGTATATCCGACACCTTTAATAGTACGAATATAATCATTTCCTAGTTTTTCTCTTAATTTTCTTATATGTACATCAATGGTTCTTTCACCAACAATTGCTTCATTTCCCCAAACTGTTGATAAAATTTGTTCTCTTGTAAATACATTTCCAGGACGACTTGCTAGCATTTCAAGCAGTTCAAATTCCTTTTTTGGAAGTATAATTTTATTTTCATTTAACTCAACCAGATATTTATCTCTATTAATTTTTAATGAAGAATTTGTATTATCTGTTGTTTCTACAGCTCTTTCAAGTCTTCTCAATAAAGATGAGACTTTGCTTACTAATAACCTTGGACGAATTGGTTTAGTTATATAATCATCAGCTCCTGCTTCAAATCCTGCAACTTGAGAATAGTCTTCAGCTCTAGATGTTAAAAATGCAATGATAGGTTGTTCAAATTGTAAATCTTTTCTAATTAATTGACAAGTTTCAATGCCGTCCATTTTGGGCATCATAATATCAAGTAATATAAGAGAAGGACTTATTTGTCGAACTAATTTTAAAGCTTCTTCTCCATTTGATGCAGTAAATACTTTATAACCTTCTTTCTGTAAGTTATAAGAAAGGAAATCTAATATATCTTGTTCATCATCTACTAGTAATATTGTATGTCCTGTCATATTGTTTTGCATATTTATTGTTTTTAAATACATTGCAAATTTAGACTAAGACTTTCTTGGATGCTTTATGTAAAGTTTACTGTTATATTAAAAAATAAAACTTCATGTTATCGCAATATTAATGTTGTGCTTTTCTGTAGTTTTACGATATGTTTTTAGTTGTCAGTAATTCAGTTGATTAACTTGTTTTTTTAATGTGTGGTATTTATGGTTTTTTCTTATTTGGATATCTGAAAATAGAGGTAACTTATTATTAACTTAACATTGAATTAACCTTATGGTAAACGCTTTTAGCTTCCTTTGTGCCAAATTTAAGTGGTACATGAAAAAAATTACGTTTTTAATTATTTGTATTTTTAGTCATTTTGCTTTTTCGCAAGATGATATGAATAATAATAATTTGTCTACAATCTATGGGACAGTATATGATAGCGAAAAAAGTGAGCCTATAGTTGGTGCATTTTTGTTTTTGGATGGAGGACAGCAAAAAGCGCAAACTGATTTGGATGGAAAATTTTCATTTCATCAAATAGAATTTGGTGTACATAAAATTTTAGTTAAAACAGTTGAGTATCCAGATACAATCGTAACTGTTAATGTTGTTGGAGTTACACCTGTTGAGGTTTCAATTTATGTTGAAGCTAAATTTACTGAAATAGGGATTGTTCACGTAAAACCTAAAAGAACCTTAGATCAAGAGAAAATTGATTTAATCAAAAAGAATCCAGGAGGTATAGAAATTATTAATCAAGCAGTAATCGCTCGTTCACCAATTACTACCGCTACAGATGTAATTGCTAAAGGAAGTGGTACAAGTGTTCAGGATAATAAATTTGTTGTTGTTCGTGGTTTGAATGATCGTTACAACGCAGCGTTTTTAAATGGCGCACCACTACCAAGTTCTGAATCAGATCGTAAAGCATTCTCGTTTGATATTTTTCCAGCAAATATGTTAGAGTATTTGTCAATTCAAAAAACAGCAACTCCAGAACTTTCAGCAGAATTTGCTGGAGGTGTAATTGATATTAAAACAAAAGATGTACCTGAAGAAAATTTTCAATCTATTACGATTGGAGGTGGTTATAATACCATCACAACTGGTAAAGAGCAAGTTTATTACAAAGGTGGTAAATACGATTGGTTAGGGGTTGATGATGGATCTAGAGAAATTTCTTCTGCTATTCC
>CALPRR020000140.1 GCA_943326025.2 Candidatus Kuenenia stuttgartensis
AATCATAGGAGCAATTGCTAAACCAGATAAAATTCAATTCGTGTCAGGTCTACCAAAAACGAGAAGTGGCAAAATTATGCGAAGAATACTTCGTAAAATAGCTGAAGGTGAGACATCAAATTTGGGTGATACTTCTACTTTGTTGGATCCAGCAGTAGTTGAGGAGATTTTGGGAGGGAAGTTGTAATTTATCTTTTCTTTGATGGGAGGATGCGATGATATAAATTATTGCATTGCTAATATTCATGATAAAATAAATTATATTTGGCAAAATATAATTTTTGTCAAAAAAGAAAACATATGAACTCATTGAAGAAATTCGAAGTGGAAGTGACAAACCACTAGTAGAATTATATGCTAAATATAGAAATGAGTTTATAGTTTGGTCTCAATTGAAATTTAAGCTTCGTAAAGAACAAGCACAAGATATTTTTCAAGAATCTCTTTTTGAATTTTATCATAATATTATTTCAGGCCGATTAACAGAATTAGTAAGTAACGAAAAAACGTATATTTTTCAAATAGGAAAGTTTAAAATCATCAATTCAATAAAAAAAGAAAGCAGAATTACTTACCTTGAAAATCTTCAGATGATAAAAGGTAAAGAATTTGAAGAATTTATGCAAATTGAAGATCAAAACTATTCGAACGAACAAATTAAAGAAGCAATTTCTAAATTACCTGAAGATTGTCAGAAAGTCTTAAAATTATATTATTTTGACGAGTTTGATATGGAGAGTATAGCTGAAAACATGGGGTATAAAAATGCAGATACTGCAAAATCTAAAAAATCTACATGTATGAAAAAGTTGGTAATTGAATTAAAAAAACTTTCAATGATTTTTGTTTTTTGATGGATCAATTAATACAACATATTGAATTATTTGAAGCATATCAAGCTAAAAAACTTGATGAATCTGAGATTTTAGAATTTGAAGCTAGATTAAATTCAGATTCAGATTTTAGAAAAGCCTTTCAAGATTTTTTATCAATTGAAGAAGGTTTAAAAGATCATTATAAGAGAGAATTCAAAGCTCAATTTATAGAATTAGACAAGCAGCTTGATATCGATTTATATAAAAGAAGTAATTCACCTCTTAAAAAAATAATATTATTTAGCTCTGCTATTGCAGCATCAATTTGTATGCTGTTTATTGGTTATTCATATTACCAAACTCAAAAAAACATTGAAATAGCCAAAGAATATTGGCCTGTTGAACCTGGTCTTCCTGTTAAAATGAGTTCGAAAGGAAAATATGATGAGGCGATGAATGCATATAAGTTGGGAGAATGGGATAAAGCAATTAAAGAATTTAGTAAGATTGAATCGGATACTTCTACTTATTTTTTAGGGGAGATATCTTATAGAAAAGGAAATTATAAAAATGCAATTCATTTTTTTGAAACCATACCTAAAGGATCATCTTACTCAGATTTAGCAATGCTTAAAAAAGCATTATGTTACGTTGTTTTTAATAAAAATAAGGCAATATTGACTTTAACAACATTAGTTAAATTGCAATCAAATCAATATTCTGTTTTAGCTAAAAGGGTATTGAAGAAACTTTAATTTGTTTATCACTTACTTTTCATTTTTTAGATTGATTAAAAGAAAATTTAAAAAATGGTTAATAAAAGAATTTTCAGTTTCATTTTTTCATTTATTTCAATTTCCTGTTTTGGGCAAATCAGGCTTCAAAATCAGGTGTTGGCTACTAGTGGAAAAACATATTCTAATTCTATAATGAGTATGGAATATACTCTTGGTGAACCATTTACAAAAACATTGACCACAACTTCGATTGTTGAAACACAAGGTTTTCATCAACCAAACTTAAAATTAATCACCAATGTTGGGGTTCAAGAACTCTCAAATTTTAATTTGAATGTTTACCCAAATCCCTTTTTAAATCAATTTACAATTGCTTTGCCTAGTAATGAAACTGTTTACATCACTATTTATGATGTGATGGGGAAATTAATTCACGAGCAAACGTTGGCAGATATCGAAAATGTAATTGATCTAGGCTTTTTAGCATCTGGTAATTACAGAATCTTTTATAAAACAGAAAACCAAATACAAACAGGAAACATCTCCATTATCAAATATAATTTATAATGAAAAAAATACTTATCGCATTTAGTTTAACATGTTCTTTATTTGCTTTTTCACAAGCACCTCAAGGAATTAACTACCAAGCTGTCATCAGAAACACGAGTGGAACAGTCGTTTCAAGTAGCACAGTAGGCCTTCAGTTTAGAATCGTTCAAGGTTCAATAACGGGAGCAACTGTGTATAAAGAAAAGTTTACAGCTCAAACAACAAACTTAGGTTTGGTAAATGTAGTTTTAGGTCAGGGTACACCATTAACAGGAACCTTTAACACGATCAACTGGGCGACGGGACCTTATTTCTTAGAAATAGCAGCTGATGCAGCAGGAGGAACAAATTATACGGTATTAGGAATACAACAAATGGCAAGTGTTCCTTATGCGTTGTACGCTGAAAAAAGTGGCACTCCAGGAACACCTGGTCCACAAGGAGCGACTGGTGCTACTGGAGCAACAGGTGCGCAAGGTCCAATTGGTTTGACAGGAGCAACAGGACCTGCAGGAACGAACGGTACAAATGGTCAAAATGCTTTAGCGAAAACAACGACTGAAGCTGCAGGTTCAAATTGTACAACTGGTGGTGTTAAGATTGAATACGGTTTAGATGCAAATAACAACGGAACGTTAGATGTAGCTGAAATAAATGCTGCTTTAACTAAATATGTATGTAACGGTGCAGTTGGTGCTACTGGAGCTCAAGGTGCACAAGGTATTCAAGGAGCTACTGGAGCTCAAGGGCCAATTGGTTTAACAGGAGCTACAGGTCCAACAGGTGCGCAAGGACCAATCGGTTTGACAGGGGCTACTGGAGCTCAAGGTATTCAAGGTGCTGTTGGAACAAACGGTACGAATGGAACGAATGGACAAAATGCTTTAGCTAAAACAACTACTGAAGCTGCTGGTGCAAATTGCACAACTGGTGGAGTAAAAGTAGAATACGGTTTAGATGCTAATAACAATGGAAGTTTAGATGTAGCGGAAATTAATCCTGCTTTAACCAAATATGTATGTAATGGCGCTACTGGAGCACAAGGACCAATTGGTTTGACAGGAAGTACAGGTGCTACTGGAGCAACGGGTTTACAAGGAGCTAATGGAACTGCAGGAACAAACGGCCAAAATGCTTTAGCAAAAACAACTACTGAAGCTGCTGGTGCAAATTGTACAACAGGTGGAGTAAAAGTAGAATACGGTTTAGATGCAAATAACAATGGAACTTTAGATGTAGCTGAAATCAATGCTGCTTTAACTAAATATGTATGTAATGGTGCTGTTGGTGCTACTGGAGAAACGGGTACACAAGGTATTCAAGGCGCTACTGGAGTTCAAGGACCAATTGGTTTAACTGGAGCTACAGGTGTAACAGGTCCAGCAGGAACAAACGGTCAAAATACTTTAGCGAAAACAACTACTGAGGCTGCTGGTGCAAATTGTTCAACAGGTGGTGTAAAAGTTGAATACGGTATAGATACCAATAACAATGGAACTTTAGATGTAGCTGAAATCAATGCTACCTTAACCAAATATATATGTAATGGTGCTACCGGAGCACAAGGTCCACAAGGTCCGCAAGGTATCCAAGGAGCAACAGGAGCACAAGGAATTCAAGGAGAAACAGGAGCTCAAGGTCCAATTGGTTTGACAGGAAGTACAGGTGCTACTGGAGCAACGGGTACACAAGGTATACAAGGAGCTACTGGACCTGCAGGAACAAACGGTCAAAATACTTTAGCAAAAACAACTACTGAAGCGGCTGGTGCAAATTGCACAACAGGTGGTGTAAAAGTAGAATACGGTTTAGATACCAATAACAATGGAACTTTAGATGTAGCGGAAATTAATGCTGCTTTAACTAAATATGTATGTAACGGTGGAGTTGGTGCTACTGGTGCAACAGGTGCGCAAGGAATTCAAGGAGCTACCGGAGCTCAAGGACCAATTGGTTTGACAGGAAATACAGGTGCTACCGGAGCAATAGGTGCTCAAGGTATTCAAGGTGCTGCTGGAACAAACGGTACTAACGGAACAAATGGACAAAATGCTTTAGCAAAAACAACTACTGAAGCTGCAGGTGCAAATTGCACAACTGGTGGTATTAAAGTGGAATACGGTTTAGATGCAAATAACAATGGAACTTTAGATGCAACTGAAATAAATGCTGCTTTATCTAAATATGTATGTAATGGTGCCGATGGTGCTTCGGGTGCACAAGGTATTCAAGGATTAGCAGGAAATAACGGAACCAATGGTAATGACGGAGTTGGTATTAGTTCAACAATAAATAATGGTAATGGTACCTTTACTTTTAATTATACAAATGGCACGACATTTACAACAAGTTTACCTACGTCAACAGGTTCTGGATTTCAAATATTTGAATCATCAGGTACTTTTACTGTTCCTTCTGGTGTTACTAAGATAATTATTGAAGGCTGGGGTGCTGGCGGCGGAGGTTGTTCTTCAAATAATAATTCTTGGCCACAAGTAGGTTGCGGCGGCGGCGGCGGGGCATATGGAAAAACTTTCATTTCTGTAATTCCAAATCAAGTTATAAACATTACTTTAGGAATTGGTGGTGTTGGTGGTGTTACAAATAATAATACATTTGTTAGCGGCTCATCTGGTTCATCAACAATAATAGGTAGCTATCTTTCAATAGGTGGTGGGAATGGTGGTAGTTCAACTGTTGGTGGAAGTGGTGGTATATGTTCTGCGATATTCTCACAAATAGGTTCAAATGGAGGTGGATTTCCTAGTGGACAAATTGGAGGTTCAGGAGGAACAAGAGGAGGTATGCTCGGAACAACTTATGGTAACGGAGGTAGTGGTGCTCAAGGACCAGGATGGAATAATGGTTTAAATGGTCAAAATGGATTGGTAATTATTTATTGGTAGATTAGAGAATTTTAAATTATTTCATAATATTTTCAAGATCATAAACTGAGGAGAGCGTTTAAGCATTCCTTTCAGTTTTAATTCCCCCCTTAACTATTATATTTAAAATCAATTTTCAAATTCTTTTTTGAAAAGTATCAGAATTGCTTGTTTGTATGCTTGATTGATTTTTAGAATATTTTTAGGATTTTCTTCAATTAAAAAACCGTCGTGCATATCTAGTACTTGATTTTTAGAATTTCTAAAAACGTATTTTTCTTTTACTTCTAATCTTATTTTACTTTCAATTTTAGTGAGTTCAAAACCAAAATTTTATTGGAATAAAATTGAATATAGCTTTCTGTTTTTTTGTGTTAATTTTTCATATTATGGGCGATTAGTTTTCATTTTTAAGTAAATAATTTTCCAATAAAAAGGAATTAAATAGATGATTTCACTGCCTAGAATTTTTATTTTAATTTCAAAACTTACCTTTTTGTTTTTCGATTGATTAAATAAAAATTCTAATTCTATTATAACATGAAAAAACTGTTTATACTTTTAATTTTAGCATATACATATTCCATAAACGCTCAAATACCTTCCTACATTCCTTCAAATGGTTTAGTTGGCTATTGGCCATTTAATGGGAACGCGAATGATGAATCAGGAAATGGAAACAATGGAACTGTGAATGGGCCTTCATTAAGTTCAGATAGAAATGGTAATTCGAATAAAGCATTTTTTTTCGATGGACTTGATGATTTTATTCAAATTTCAAATTCTAATACTCTTTCCTTTGCATCAAACAACATAACATTTTCTTTTTGGGTTAATGTTCAAAGTTTTCCCTCTGGTAGTTTTAATGATGTTATAATTAGTAAACAGTCAGGAAGTGGTGCTTCTCAATCTGGATTTAATGTCTATCAAGCTAGCCAAAGTTCTATAGGTTTAATGGTTTCTTCTGGTTCAGGAGTATTTGGTGGTACTTCAGTGCCTTCAAACACATCAAATTATCAAACTTATCACCATGTTACCTTAATTTATTCAAATGGAACAACAAGCTCTTATCTAGATGGTCAATTAATAAATAATTATTCTAATCAACCTGCGTCTATAGGTTCAAATTCATTACCACTTTTATTTGGGAAGGCAAATTGGAATAATGTTAACGCAAATCCTTTTAATGGAATGTTGGATGACATTATTATTTATAATCGTGCTCTTAGCCAACAAGAAATTAATGCAATCTATACTGAAATTCCTGTTTGTACAAATCCAACAGCAACAATCTCTCCCCAAGGAAATACAACAATCTGTCAAGGTGGTTCAGTAAACTTAAATGCATCAACTGGTTCAAATTACACTTATGAATGGTATAAAGATGGGCAATTGATAAATGGTGCCACTGCTAGTGTTTATCAAGCGTCTGTTGCTGGCAACTACACTTTAAAAGTGATTGATGGTGCATGTAATGCAACTTCTTCAGCTGTATCTGTTGTTGTAAATGCAATTCCAAATAATGGAGTTACTGTTAATGGTAATACAACTTTTTGTCAAGGTGGTAGTGTCACTCTAGCAGCTCAAGGTTTAGGAACATATCTTTGGAGTAATGGTGCAACTTCTCAAGCCATCAATGTTACACAATCCGGAAATTACAGCGTAGTAGTAACTCAAAATGGTTGTTCTGCAACAAGTAATCAAACTGCAATTACTGTCAACCCATTACCAACAGCAACTATAACTCCACAAGGAAACACAACTTTTTGCCAAGGAGGTTTTGTAAATTTAGTTGCTAGTGGAGGTTCAACGTATCAATGGAATAC
>CALPRR020000141.1 GCA_943326025.2 Candidatus Kuenenia stuttgartensis
ACATTTATTAGATCAAATATATTTTCAAAGCAAAAGAAGGGAAAATAATTATTTGACAAAAAATATCTACTACAATATTTCAAACACTTCTTAAATGCCCTTAAATCTCTTAAATGGTTCAATAAAAAAAGTTGCCCTAATAAGACAACTTTCATTTTTAAAATATATGAGTATTAATTTATTTCACTTCAATCGCATTATCAACTTTTTCTTTTGTCAATGCAATATCAATAACTTCTTTCATTGTTTTCACATAATGAAATTTTAACCCTTTTAAGTAAGTTGGATTAATTTCCTCGATGTCTTTTTTATTCTTTTCACAAAGTATAATTTCTTTTATACTTGCTCTTTTAGCTGCTAAAATTTTCTCTTTGATACCTCCTACTGGTAAGACTTCTCCTCTCAAAGTGATTTCACCTGTCATTGCTAAGCTCTTTTTAACTTTTCGTTGAGAGAATAAAGAAGCTAAAGAAGTTAACATTGTAATACCAGCACTTGGTCCATCTTTTGGTGTTGCTCCTTCAGGAACATGAATATGAACATTAAAATTATCAAAAACATCTTGAGATAATTTCAACCAATCACTATGAGCTTTCAAATATTCTAAAGCAATAACAGCTGATTCTTTCATTACATCTCCTAAATTACCAGTCAATGTCAATTTACCTTTCCCTTTCGTGATTGAAGATTCAATGAATAAAATATCTCCTCCAACACTTGTCCAAGCTAAACCAGTTACTACTCCAGCAACACTATTGTTATCGTATTTAGTTCTTCCTCTACCTGCTCCTAAAACTGTAAATAATTCTTCTTTCGTTACTTTTGGTTGAATTTCTTCTTCCATCGCAATCTGTCTTGCTCTATTACGAACTAATTTGGCGATTTTTTTATCTAATCCACGAACTCCAGATTCACTTGTATATTCTTCAATTACTGTTTCAATGATTTTCGCATCAATTGAGAAATCTTTTTTAGTGATTCCGTGTTCTTCAATTTGTTTTGGAACTAAATGACGTTTTACAATTTCTATTTTCTCTTCAACTGTATAACCATTTACTTCAATGATTTCCATACGATCTCTTAATGGACCAGGAATTGTAGATAGATTATTCGCTGTAGCAATAAACATTACACGAGATAAATCGTATTCAGTTTCTACATAATTATCATAGAATTCATGATTTTGTTCTGGATCTAAAACTTCTAACATTGCTGAAGAAGGGTCACCATGATTACTTTTCCCAAGTTTATCAATCTCATCTAGAACAAATACAGGATTTGAAATTCCAGCTTTTTTGATATTTTGAATAATACGTCCTGGCATAGCACCAATATAGGTTTTTCTATGCCCGCGAACTTCTGATTCATCATGAACACCACCTAAAGACATTCGAATGTATTTTCTACCTAAAGCTTCTGAAATTGAACGTCCTAATGAAGTTTTACCAACTCCTGGAGGCCCATAGAAACATAAAATTGGAGATTTCATATTTCCTTTCAACTTCAATACAGCTAAATATTCTAGAATACGTTTTTTTACATCTTCTAAACCATAATGGTCTTTATCAAGAATTTTTGCTGCTCTTTTTAAATCTAATTTATCTGTAGAGTATTCACCCCAAGGCAATTCTAATATTAAATCCAAATAATTTAATTGAACTGAGTATTCTGCACCTTGAGGATTCATGCGTTGAAAACGTTCCAATTCTTTATTGAATATTTTCGCAACTTTTTCATCCCATTTTTTAGATTCAGCTCTCGCACGCATATCTTCCACATCTTGAGCTTGAGGATTATCGCCTAATTCATCTTGAATGGTTTTAATCTCTTGATGTAAAAAATATTCTCGTTGCTGACGGTCTAAATCTCTTCGTACTTTAGATTGGATTTCATTACGCATTTCCAACATTTGAATTTCCATAGAAAGGTGTTCCATTACCATTTCTACACGTTTTTTCAAATCCAATTGTTCTAACATTTCTTGCTTTTTATGCACATCTGCATTCATGTTTGAAGAAATGAAATTCACTAAAAATGTTGGACTGTCTATGTTTCCAATTGCAAAAGAAGCTTCTGAAGGAATATTTGGACTGTCGCGAATTATTTGTAATGCTAAATCCTTGATTGTCTTAAACATCAAGGTTAATTCTTTGTTCTTTTTATCAACTTCTGGTTCAACCAATAAATCAACTTTAGCCTTTAAATAAGGTTCAGTTTGTGTTGGTGTAACCATTTTAAAACGTCGTTTACCTTGAATGATCACAGTAGAACTTCCATCAGGCATTTTCAATAAACGAATAATTTGTGCTACTGTTCCTATTGAATGTAAATCATCGAAACTTGGATTTTCTTCCTCTTGATTTTTTTGAGATACAACACCAATAATTTTCGTTCCTTTATTCGCTTCTTGTATTAATTTAATCGACTTGTCTCTTCCTACAGTTATTGGAATAACAACTCCAGGAAAAAGCACATTATTTCTTAATGGTAAAATTGGCAATTCATCAGGAAAATCCTGTGAATTCATTTGCTTTTCTTCTTCTGAAGTAATTAAAGGAATAAATTCAGCTTCTGTTTCTCCGTTACCTGCTAATTGTAATAATGTTTTTTCAAAAATATCGTTCATAATCCTTACTTAGTACGTCATTGTGTCAGTCGAAAAACAACCTTTGTTTATATAGAAATAAAAAAAGTTGTTCTTTAAATTGGTGATATAGGTTTTTCAATTGTTATGCCAATAAATTATTACTGCTATTTTGTCACAGCAAAAAAACTCATTTAAACAAGTAAGATTTTTTTACCACTTTCGATTAAAAGTAGCATCGATTAAAGCTTCTTCTTTATATGTTTTTTTAGCGTAATTAAAGCCATTAAACGATGAATAAGCACCGACATTACCATATTTATCCAATGCTAAAAATCCACATTGTAAACCTGTCATGTCTTTATGTTTTGAAATAATTCGCTCAACTGCTTTTTGACATGCTTCTTGTGGAGAAAATCCTTGTCGCATTAATTCTACAACGGTATGACTTCCTGATACACGAATAATTGCCTCACCTAAACCAGTTGCTACGGCAGCGCCTACTTCATTATCAACAAATAAACCTGCTCCAATAATTGGGGAATCTCCAACTCTTCCTGGTAATTTATATGCCCAACCACTTGTTGTACAAGCACCGCTTAAATTTCCGTCAGCATCTAGAGCTATAATTCCGATTGTATCGTGGTTTTCGTGGTTGATTTCAGGTTTTTTAAATAAATCTTTATTTTCTGCTTTCCATTTCTTCCATTCTTCTTTCACTTCAGGAAGAGGTGTTTTAATTCTATCAAAACCGTGTTGAATTGCAAATTGTTTTGCTCCATCACCAACTAACATAACGTGTTGAGTCGATTCCATAATCTTGCGAGCTACAGAAATTGGATGTGCAATTCCTTCTAAAAATGCAACAGAACCACATCTGGAATTTTCATCCATTATACAAGCATCTAAAGTAACATGTCCATCTCTATCAGGCATACCACCAATTCCTACACTTCTATTTTTTACATCCGATTCAGTAATTCTTGCAGCTTGTTCAACAGCATCTAACGATTTCCCACCTTTCGAAAGAACTTCCCAAGCAGCTTTATTGGCAGTCAAACCATGATTCCATGTAGAAATTACAATTGGGCCAACCGGTTTTACATCAATGTTAATTGTTTGATTAACATATTCAGTTGCTTTAGCAGGTTTAAAAAGACTTAAAGCAACACCTGTTATTCCCCACTTAAAAAATGTTCTACGCTGAATCGCCATTAATTAGCTTGATTTTTTAATTCATTAGCCAACCAATTTTGGAAAACAGTTGCATTACGAGTATGTTCAGCTCCAGAAATGGCAAAATTATGTCTTCCAGAATAATCTGGTTTTGCACACATGTAAATGTATTCTACATCAGCACGATTTAAACAGGCATCAACAACTGCAGTTGCTGGTATATAAATTGGACCTGGAGGTAAACCATTGATTTTATATGTATTATAAGGACAATCTATTTCTCTATGAACTGCTAATAAACGTTGAACGCCAACTAATTTATCTCCCCAACAGAACTTAAAAGTTGGATCTGATTGCATTTTAATTCCTTGATTAATTCTATTCAAGTATAAACCTGCAATGATTGGCCATTCGTCAGCATTTTTTGATTGTTCAGAATAAACTATACTAGCTAAAGTAACCACTTGAGATGGAGTTTCTAATCCAATTTTCTTGATTTTAGCTGTTCTTTCTTCGTTCCAAAAGTTTTTAAATTCAGTTGCCATTTTATCTAAAAACTGAGCTTCATCTGTATCATAATACATTTTATAAGTATTCGGTAAAAACAAAGCTGGAATTTGTTCTAAAGTGAACCCGAATTTGCTTAAAGTAGATCCATTAGCTATGTAATCAACTAATTTCGTGCTATCTAACATAATGCATTTTGAAACTTTTCCAGCTAATTGATAAATGTCTTTGCAATTATTAAAAGTAACATCTACCTCAACTTCAGCATTACCGTTACCATTTCCATTAATTGTGAATCCATTTAATAAATTACGGTAAGATTCTCCAGCAGCAATAATATATTTTCCAGAAGCTAAGCGTTCTTTTGTCAGATTTTTATAATTACCAACATTTAAAAAAGCATCTTTGTTGTCAATGATTTTCTTTTCTTCTAACAGATTAGCTAATCCTTCTAATCCACCTTCGTTATTATAGAAAAACTCAATTTTTCCTTCATTAAGAGTTGATTTTCTTCCATCTAAAAACACTCCAATTTTGTCATACGTCAAGGCAATTCCTACGATTCCTAAAATTGCTACCCCAATTGCTATTTTTTTAAACATAACTGATATACTATTTCGTTAATTCTTTTTCCTTTTTCTAAAAACCATTCTTTACGAATGCCTACTTTTTCAAATCCACACTTTTCAAATAATCGAATACTAGATTCGTTATCTGCATGAATGGAACAATGTAATAAATGAAGTCCTAAAACGACTTCTGAATATTCTTTTAATAACTCTAAACTTTCAGCCGCATAACCATTTGAACGCTCTGACTCCTCACCAATTAAAATTCCAACTCCTGCTCTACCATGTTTAAAATTCGCATCATACAAATCTATAGCACCTATTGGTTCTTCTGATTCAATTTTACAAATTATAAAGCGCAATTGTCCAGTTGATCGGATATTATGTTGATTTTCAATATAAGTCCGAATATCGTGCATTGAAAATGGTACTTCAGTATCGGAAACTCTCCAATTAGAAATAGCATTCTCCCAAAGCAACAACTTAGTCGCATCGCTTGGCTCAACTGTTCTAATGTATACTTTTGTACCTCTTAACATTCTCTAAAAGTTTCAGGCGAATTTCAATTTCTGCTTTACCATATGCTAAAACACCTTTGAAATCACTTTCCAAATTTAAACTAAAAACTTTGCCTAATGAATCGTTTAGTTGAATTTTATTTAACAATTCTGATAATATAAGTTGTTCTCCTTCCAACTTTAAAACATCTTGAATTGGAGTTAAACAAGTAGTTTGATTTGAAACAACTTTCTTATACTTTGAAAAACAATATTTTAAATCTTTAACTTCTACTTCTTGATTTATTTCAACGATGAAAGTCCCAATTTTTTTAGCTTCAATTATTTTATTGATTTTAGCCAATTCAATTCCATCGTCTTTACCATTAACTTTCAGGCTAAAATAAATTCCGTTAAATGATATCCCTATATGAGGTGGGATTTTATTAGCATGTAAAATCCATAAATAAAAACCTTTATTGAAATCAATTTTGTTTTCAGAAAGTGAATTTAAGATGATGCTATTTTCAAATTGAAAACTATACATTCATCTCACCTTTAAAAACAAATTCAGCTGGACCAATTAATTGAATTGATTTAAATTCTGAATGATTTATTCGATTAAATGAAACTTTTAAGTTACCACCCTTAACTTTAACATTAACAGTGTTTTGACTGTTTAATTCTGTATTAACTGCAAATGCTAAAACAGCAGCTGTTACACCTGTTCCACAAGATAAAGTTTCATCCTCTACACCTCTTTCGTAAGTATTTACAATCAAATCAAAAACAGAAGTCGATTGAACTAAATTGACATTGATTCCATCTGTTTTAAAACGATCAGAATAACGAATTTCTTTTCCAAATTTAACAATGTCTTTTGATTGAATATCTTCAACAAATTGAATATAGTGTGGAGAACCAGTATTTAAAATGTAATCAGAATCAAGTTTTTCGATTGAAGTAACATCTTTCATTTCTAAAGCAACTATTTCAGATATTTTGGAAGCAGTATGTAATCCATCAATCGCATCAAAAGTTGTATTTTGAACATTAATACCTAATGTTTCAGCAAATGCAACAGCACTTCTCGCACCATTCCCACAAAAGCTTTTTGATCCATCAGAATTATAATAATCTACTTCAAAATCGGCTTTATCTGACCTGTTGATTTTTATCAGACCATCGGCTCCAATACCAAATCTTCGGTCACATGCTTTTTGAATTTGTTCAATTGTAAGTCCATCATAATCTCCATTCAGATTATCTAGCATTACAAAATCATTGCCTGTACCTTGATATTTTGAGAAATAGATTTTCATACCGAGTTTTTGGCAAAAATACCTAGAAAATTGAAAAAAGCGCTCAATTTCGCTTACTAATCACTTTTAATTATCAACTTTCAACTCTATTTTATTAAATTTTTTATCTAAAAGACTAC
>CALPRR020000142.1 GCA_943326025.2 Candidatus Kuenenia stuttgartensis
CTTTTCGAAACAACCGCTCCACCAATCGTGATTAATAAATCCGGAGCAAATGCTTCTAATTCTTCCTCTTTAATTGAATTTAATGTGCGATCGATGCAATGAACAAAGTTTTGATCAATTAAGTTTGAAGAATTCTCAACTAATATCGCAACTGAAGTATCTTCAGAAAGCTGTTTCAATTGTTTCAACAATGCTTTATTCTCAGGCATTTGCCCACAAATAATCATTTTCTTTGGAGAATCTTCCCAAATATTAATGAGTTCTACACTGTCATTTAATGAAATCTGAAAATCTGAATTAACCGTTTTAATCTTTTTCCTCTTCTGATTTTGAATTTCTTCTGAATCATACAAAGGCTCTCTAAAACTCATATTTAAATGAATTGGACCTTTCCAATTTCCATTACCAATATTGAAAGCAGTAGAAATTTCTCGTTCTAAATACCAAACATCATCTTCCGTATTTACTACCTCTGAAAATGTCTTTGAATAACGAATATGATTTTGAAATACATTGTCTTGCACAATTGTCTGACCATCTCCTTGATCAACCCATTCAGATGGACGATCTGCAGTTATAGCAACCAATGGAATACATTGATAATATGCTTCAGCAATGGCTGGGTAATAATTTAAAACTGCTGATCCTGAAGTACAAACAATTCCAACTGGCTCGTTTAATTGTTGCGCCATTCCCATAGCAAAAAAAGCAGCACTTCTTTCATCATGAATGACAACGCATTTTGTATCAGGATGTTCATCAAAGGCAATGATAAAAGGTGCATTTCTTGAACCTGGAGAAAAAACTAAATTTTTCATACCATGCGAAATACATTGTTCAACTAAAATTTGAACTCCTTTTTTATTACTCGATTTCATTATTTACAAATTTATTGAAATAATTGAGAAAGGTAGTTGAAATATGGTTAAAAATACTTTGAATACGATATATTTTCAAACCATAAAAGAGATACAAGGTCATAAAAGGAATACTTTTACAATATCAATATTTATTGAAATGCGATTAAATATCATTTTGATTTTAAACCAATTGCATAATAAAAAAGAAGTATATTACGATTTTGTATTTATGGTTTTATTTCATCTAACCTTTTTAACTGGGTCTTGATTTGTTCCAAAAACAGCTAAAAACACTATTTTTTTCTTATCAATTTTATAAATTATAACAAATGGAAATACATCCATTGGAACCTGCCTTGTTTTATTCGTTGAATTAAAAATTTGAAAAGCATTAGGTGACTTAATGATTATATTAATCAATCTTTCTAGTTCATATAAAAATCTATCTCCTAAACCATTCAACTGATTTTCATAATAAACATAGGCTTCAGTTATTTCAATATCAGCCTCTTGAATAAATTCAATTTCAAATTTAGACATTTAGGTATTTAGGTACTTAGTAAAAAAGGTTAAAGTTTAGCTATTCTATTTTTTAGTATAAGCTTTTCTTGCATTCTCACGAACTTCATTCCATGTAAATGACTTTGTTTCTCCACTCTCATAATTCAAAATTCTATCATCTACAATTTGATGATGAGCCTCGGACAATTTAATATCCAAATCATCAATTCGTTCAGATTGAACATTCTTTACTGACTTAAATGACTTTAACAGATTCATGAAAGAATCATATTCATTTTCATTCAGCGTAAAAGAAATTTGTCTCATGTATTTTTTTTAAACAATAATTAAATATAAGGTGAAAATAATTAATATCAAATTAATTCTATCAAGATTATTTTACTTCCTCAATCGCCTTCAACAAAGTCTTCGCCTTATTCTCAGTCTCCTCCCACTCTGCTTCAGGATTTGAATCTGGAGTAAAACCTCCTCCTAAATACAGAAAAACTTGTCCTTTTTGGATTTGACAACAACGTAAATTAACATACAAGGAAGATTTTTCTTCAGAAATCGTTCCAATCATTCCTGTATACAACTGACGTTCATGCGGTTCCCTGAAATTAATTAAATCGATCGCTGCTTTTTGTGGTAAACCACTCACCGCTGGAGTTGGATGAATGTGTTTTGCTATTTCGATCGGACTTAATTTCTCTAAATCAAAGCTAAAATCAGTACGTAAATGTTTTACAGGTCCAGCTTCGACATCATAAGGTCCATTTTTTTCGATGTGCTTGATTCCTATAGAATGCAATTGAGTTTCTAAAAAATTGGTAACCAATGATTGCTCCATAATTTCCTTTTCAATCCAAGGTTTTCCATTAACTATAGGTTGTGTTCCAGCCAATGAAATTGTAAAACCAGTTCCTGAAATTGCCAATAATAATATTTCTGGGGTCGCTCCTATCCACGTTCCAAATAATTCACTTGAAATTAGGTAAACAAATGCTTTCGGATACATTTCACACAGTTTATGAAATAAATCTTCCGTTTTACAATGGTCAAATTCTTCAATTTTAACACGTGAAAAAACCGCTTTTTTGATGCCTAAACGTTCAAATGAATCTAAAAAAGAAGATGCTTCAGCTAAATATTCTGATTTACTAACGATATAAGGTTTTTCAATATCAAAATGGAACTCGCCTTTACCATTTTCTAATGGTGCAAACTGAAAATAGCGATCTTTTAAAAATGTTGAAATAATGAATCCTTTTAATTCTTTTGAAGAATCAATTTCTCTAAAAAAACCTGTTTGTTCAACGATTTCTTTATCTGGAAAACGATATTTCAGAATTTCAGCCATTATTTTCTTTCAATAATCATTACGGTTAATCGCCCCGTACAAATCAACTTATTTGTTGCATCATCGAAAATATCCACTTGCCAAACATGTGTTTTTTTCCCTGCATGAACTACTTTTCCAACACCTCTTACCAAACCACTTTTTATACTACCAATATGATTTGCATTAATCTCTAATCCTACAGGTGCTTCTTTTGATAAATCAATCAATAAAGTTGAACCCATCGAACCAATACTTTCAATCAAAGCCGCACTTGCTCCGCCATGCAACAATCCCATAGGTTGATGTGTAGTAGAATTTACAGGCATCGTAGAAACGATATAATCCTCTCCTATTTCAACGCATTGAATACCCAATGTTTCCATCAAAGTACCTTTATTAAAAGCGTTAATTGTGTCTAAATCTATTTTTCGAAATTGCATAAACGTAAAAATAAATAATAATAATTGATAATTGAAAAGTTGAGAGTTGATAATTGATAGTTAATAGCCTTTTAACTTTTAACTTTTAACTTTTAACTTTTAACTTTTATACTATAACTATTGTACAATTATTAAAAATACTAACTTTGAATCATGATACAAGAAAACATCAGTTTAAAGCCTTTTAATACGTTTGGAATCGAAGCGAGTACGCGATATTTCGGACGTTTTTCGTCTGTTGAAGAATTGAACCAAATTCTAACTTCAAATAAAGATAAAGAGTTACTCATTTTGGGTGGTGGAAGCAATATTCTCCTAACCAAAAACTTTGATGGTTTGACCTTGATCAATGAAATCAAAGGTTTTGAGGTCACAAAAAACGATGGAGATTCTGTGATTGTTAAATCAGGAGCTGGTGAAATTTGGCATGAATTTGTTCTAAAATGTATCGAAAATAATTTTTCAGGTGTTGAAAATCTTTCTTTAATCCCTGGAAGTGTTGGTGCGAGTCCAATGCAGAATATTGGTGCTTATGGTGTTGAAATCAAAGATGTTTTCGAATCGGTTGAAGCGTATCATATTCCAACCGGAGAACTTCATACTTTTTCGAAAGAAGAGTGTGAATTTGGTTACCGCGAAAGTGTTTTTAAAAGAAAATACAAAGGGCAATATGTCATCATATCCGTTTCATATAAACTTTCTCTTTCAGCTCCAAAAGTAAACACATCTTATGGTGCGATTGAAAGTGAGTTAAAAGAGATGAATATTTCAACGCCTTCAATCAAAGATGTGAGTCAGGCCGTAATCAACATACGATCTAGTAAATTACCGAATCCAAAAGAGATAGGAAATGCCGGTAGTTTCTTTAAAAACCCTGTAATCACTAAAGAGCTGTTCGATAAATTATTCGTTGAGTTCCCTACTATACCGAACTATCCAGCTGAAAACGATGGTAAAAAAATTGCAGCAGGATGGCTAATTGAACAATGTGGTTGGAAAGGAAAAACATTAGGTCATTATGGTGTTCACAAATTACAAGCTTTGGTTTTAGTTAACTATAAGGGAGCTACTGGAACAGAAATTTACGATCTATCTTCATCAATTATCAAAGATGTTGAAGACAAATTTGGAATTACTTTAGAAAGAGAAGTCAATATTCTTTAATAGATGTTTTTTATTTCCCCTTGTTGGTATGCGATTAATCGCATACCAACAAGGGGAAATAAATTTAAAAAACATATCTAAACCCATTTTTTTGAATTAACTTTGTTTATATTCTTAAAGAGCGATGGAATTTAAATTAAATACGATTGAAGAAGCAATCGAAGAAATAAAAAACGGAAAAGTTATCATTGTAGTTGACGATGAAGATCGTGAAAACGAAGGTGATTTTTTAACTGCGGCTAGAAATGTGACTCCTGAAATCGTAAACTTTATGGCGACTCATGGTCGTGGTTTGATTTGCGCACCACTTCCAGAAGAGCGTTGCGACGAATTAGGTTTGGAATTGATGGTTAAATCAAATTCTGCTGTTTATGAAACGGCTTTTACGGTTTCTGTCGATTTAAACGGACATGGTTGTACAACTGGTATCTCAGCAAGCGATCGTTCTAAAACAATTCAAGCATTAATAGATCCTAAAATTCATCCTTCTGAATTAGGAAAACCAGGTCATATTTTCCCATTAAGAGCTAAAAAAGGTGGTGTTTTACGTCGTGCTGGTCACACGGAAGCAGCTGTTGATTTAGCGAGAATGTCAGGATTTGAACCTGCTGGAGTTATTGTAGAAATCTTGAACGAAGATGGAACAATGGCGCGTTTACCTGAATTAGTTGAAATCGCTAAAAAATTCGATTTAAAGATTATTTCAATCGAAGATTTAATTGAATATAGAATTAAAAATGAATCACTTATAGACAAATTGGTAGATGTAAAAATGCCAACAGTTTGGGGTGATTTTGATTTAATTGCTTACAAAGAGAAAAATTCTGGCCAAGAACATTTAGCTTTAGTAAAAGGTGAATGGAAAAAAGGTGAACCTGTTTTAGTGAGAGTTCACTCTTCTTGTATGACAGGTGATATTTTTGGTTCTTGCAGATGCGATTGCGGACCTCAACTTCATAAAGCAATGGAAATCATTGAAAAAGAAGGAAAAGGTGTGATTGTATATATGAATCAAGAAGGTCGTGGAATTGGACTTGTAAATAAATTAAAAGCTTATAAACTTCAAGAAGAAGGTTACGATACTGTTGAAGCTAATTTAAAATTAGGTTTCAAAATGGACGAAAGAGATTATGGAATTGGTGCTCAAATCATTCGTGATTTAGGTATTTCAAAAATTCGATTAATGTCTAATAATCCGACAAAAAGAACTGGATTGGTTGGTTACGGTTTAGAAATTGTTGAAAATGTAGCTCTTGAAGTAGACAGTAACATACACAATGTAAGTTATTTAGAAACAAAAAGAGACAAAATGGGGCATTCATTAAAAATGAAAAAATAATGCTTTCATCAAAAGGCTTGACAAAATCGTATGATTCTCTTCAAATATTGAAAGGAATTGATTTAGAAATATCCAAAGGTGAGATTGTTTCTATAGTTGGCTCGTCAGGTGCTGGAAAAACTACATTACTTCAAATTTTAGGAACGTTAGACCGTCCTGACAAAGGTTTTTTCTCAATTGATGGGATTGAGCCATTTTTACTTTCTTCAAAAAAACTTTCAGAATTTAGAAATTCAAACATTGGTTTTATCTTTCAATTTCATCAATTATTACCTGAATTTACAGCGATAGAAAATGTATGTTTACCTGCATTAATTAAAGGTGTAAATATGGTTGATGCTAAAAAAGAAGCGATCAAAATATTAAGTATTTTAGGATTAGCTGAAAGAGCTGAACACAAACCAAGTCAACTTTCAGGTGGTGAACAACAGAGAGTTGCAGTTGCTCGTTCGTTAATCAATAATCCAAAAATAATTTTTGCTGATGAGCCTTCTGGAAATTTAGACACTCAAAATTCGAAAGAATTGCATCAATTATTTTTTGACTTGCGTCAAGAATTCAATCAAACATTTGTCATTGTTACCCATAATGAAATACTTGCCAATATGGCCGATCGAAAATTGGTTATGGCTGATGGAAACCTATTGTAATTGTAATTTTAGATTTTGAATTTTAAATTTTGAATGATTGATGTATCGATTTAAAAACAAGTCTGAATTAATCGCATTTTTGGATGAAAAGGCTGAGCAATATAATTCAACTGAATTTATTCAAACAGATCCAATTCAATTACCTCATCGTTTTTCAAAAAAAGAAGACATTGAAATTATCGGTTTCTTAGTTTCTACAATTGCTTGGGGAAATCGCACAAGCATAATCAAAAATGGAGAAAAATTGATTGAAATCATGGAAAATTCCCCGTTAGAATTCATCCAAAATTACAATGATTCTTCTGCTAAAGACTTACATTTCGTTCATCGTACCTTTAATACCTATGATCTTGATTTTTTCTTCAGAAGCTTAAAAAATATTTATCAAAAAGGCGGACTTGAAAAGACCTTTTCTCCCCACTCGTCAGTGTTTGGTTCTCAAGGTAGAATAATAA
>CALPRR020000143.1 GCA_943326025.2 Candidatus Kuenenia stuttgartensis
ATTTATCATCAGAAGGATTGATGAAACGTAAATCAGTTTCTCTTCCTCTAGGTGAAGGTGAAATTTCACAGAAAGTATCTAAAAGTTCTTTTACACCAAAATTGTTAACAGCTGAACCAAAGAAAACAGGAGCAACATCTCCCGCTAAATAAGCATCACGATTAAAAGCATCATAAACACCTTCAACAATTTCTAATTCTTCTCTTAATTCATTTGCAGGATTTTCACCAACAATTTCATCTAATTCAGGAGAATTAATATCTGATATTTCAACAACATCTGTTGAGATTTTTGTTTTATTTGCTTGGAAAAGGTTTAATCCTTTTTGGTAAATATTGTAAACACCTTTAAAACGATCACCCATTCCGATAGGCCAAGTTAAAGGACGAACTTTAATGTCTAGTGTATTTTCTAATTCATCTAAAAGGTCAAATGTATATTTACCTTCTCTATCCATTTTGTTGATGAAGATGATCACAGGAGTTTTTCTCATTCGACAAACTTCCATCAATTTTTTCGTTTGGTCCTCAACTCCGTTTGCACTATCGATCACCAAAATAACACTATCAACCGCTGTTAGCGTTCTAAAAGTATCTTCTGCAAAATCCTTGTGACCTGGAGTATCCAAGATGTTTACTTGTTTGCCAGCATATTCAAAAGCCATTACAGATGTAGCAACTGAGATTCCTCTTTGTTTTTCAATTTCCATGAAATCCGAAGTTGCCGTTTTTTTGATTTTATTATTCTTTACAGCACCAGCCGTTTGGATTGCTCCACCAAATAATAATAACTTTTCAGTCAAAGTTGTTTTTCCGGCATCGGGGTGAGAAATAATACCAAAAGTTCTTCTTTTTTCAATAGCTTCCGCGTTCTTCATCTGTAATATTCAATCAAATTGGGTGCAAAGATAAGGAAAAAGGCGAAATTAGGCATAAAAAAAAGGTTGAACATTTGTTCAACCTTTGGGGAGGCTAGTGGGGATCGAACCCACGACCTACGGTACCACAAACCGTCGCTCTAACCGACTGAGCTATAGCCTCCATTTTCCGAGTGCAAATATATATATAAAATTCTCTAAAAAAATCATTTTCATTAATATTTATTGAAAAAAAACTAGTTTTTAATTGAAACTTATTGAAAATGAATGAGAAATGAAATGTGTTTATTTGCCTTTATTTAACTTCGGAATAAGTCAATTACGAAGAAAATGTGAGTTAATCTCAACGTTTTGTTGAAAAGTAACGTCAAATAAGAAATAACATACTAATTGTAAGTTTATTTTTGTAAAAAAAACATGTAGATGTTAAAGATAGGAGTATTAGGTGCGGGACATATTGGGAAAATTCACATACAATTGTTATTGGAATTAAAAGATCAATTTCAATTGGTTGGATTTTATGATTCAGATGAAGAAAATGCTGAATTGGTTGCTAAAATGTTTGGAATCCGAAAATTTTCATCAAAAGAAGAACTTATTCAAGAGGTTGATTGTGTTGATATTGTTACTCCTACTTTAAATCATTTTGAATCAGCTTCTTATGCTTTGCGTAAAAGCAAGCATGTTTTTATTGAAAAACCGATAACACATACAATAGACGAAGCGAAACTCTTATTAAGTCTTTCAGCGGAAGCAAATGTTAAAGTTCAAGTTGGTCATGTGGAACGATTTAATCCTGCTTTTAAAGCGAGTCTTCCACATTTAAATAAGCCACTTTTCATAGAAACACATCGATTGGCAGAATTTAATCCAAGAGGAACAGATGTTTCTGTTGTTTTAGATTTAATGATTCATGACATTGATATTATTTTGAGTGTTGTAAAATCAGGCGTGAAAAAGATTTCTGCTTCAGGTGTTTCAATCGTAAGTGATACGCCTGATATTTCTAGTGCTCGAATTGAATTTGATAACGGTTGCGTAGCCAACTTAACAGCAAGTCGTATTTCGATGAAAAACATGCGAAAAACGCGCTTTTTTCAAAAAGATGCTTATATCACCGTTGATTTTTTAGAAAAGAAATCTGAAGTTTTCAAAATTCAAGATTTAGAAGGAGAAGCAAATCCATTTGATGTTGTTTTAGATTTAGGTGATGGAAAACAAGCAAAAAAAATAATTTTTGATCAACCAGAAGTTGAATTAACGAATGCAATTAAGGAAGAGTTAAAAACTTTTTACGAGTCCATTACAAATGATACAACTCCAATTGTTTCTATTTCTGATGGATATCTTGCGCTTGACATTGCTCAGAAGATTATTGATAAAATAAATTCATCGCCAATTCTATTAACAGACAATATTTAGTTTTATTTAGCGTTCTTTTGATACTTATATGAAAAAAATAGCAGTAATCTTTCTATTATTATTTACATTGTCATCTTGTGTGAAAAATAATGAAGATCCTTCATGGATTGAAATTTCTGAATGGACTTTGGAAGCTAATTCAGCTGCCACTCCTGGAATTGCAGGTGAATTGACGCATAACTTTTCTGATGCTTGGGTTTATGTTGATGGAACACTTTTAGGTGTCTTTGAATTGCCTTGTAAAGTTCCAGTTTTAAAAAGTGGAAACGCAAAAATAACCTTATTGCCAACAATTAAAGATAATGGAATTTCTGCAACTAAAAGAGCATATCCTTTTGTAGAGTCATATATAGTAGATGTTAATTTGGTTCAAAATCAATCTGTTAAATTAACACCAATTACTAGATATTATTCGACTACTAAATTTTGGAAAGAAGATTTTGGTGATCCCGCAATTAAGATAAGTGAAGATCCAAATAACACAGCTCATATTATAGTTGATTATACTTCTCCTATTTTAAAATGGGGAAATTGCGGACGTATTTCATTATCTTCAGCTCAATCAACGTTTTTGGCATATACAAGTGATGGATTATATTTATCAAAAGGTTCAGAAGTCTATTTAGAAATTGATTATTATAATACAAATAGTTTAACAACAGGTTTGCTTGCAATGCAAACTGATGGAACAACTAACAACAATATTAATATTCGTTTAAATGCTCAAGATGGATCTTCAATTAAATGGAAAAAGATATATATCGCATTAAAAGAGTTGATTTCAAATACCTCAAATGCAAATCAATTTAAAATTTCTTTACAAGCTGCAATTGATGAGGGTTTATCTTCTTCAGATATTTATATTGATAACATCAAAATTGTTTATTAAATAGATGAATAAAAAGATAATTGCATTTTTCTTAATAGTAATTGACTGGTTGTCAGCAATGACCTCTTGGGGATTGTTTTATTATTTTAGAAAAACAGCAATTGAAAATGAGGTTTTCAGAGTGAATGAATCTTTTTATTTAGGATTGATATTCGTTCCTATTTTGTGGATTTTTCTCTATTATTTGCAAGGAACTTATCACGATGTAAGACGTTTATATCGAATGAAAATTTCAGGTTTATCTTTTATTAGTGCAATTTTAGGAACAATGATTTTATTTTTCTTATTGTTACTTGATGATGATATTTCGAGTTATAAAGCATATTATAAGCTATTGTTTCTTTTGTTTACAATCCATTTAACTATTTCATTTATTGCTAGAATGTTTTATGTTAGTTTTATCGTAAATCGAATTCAAAGTAATAAAGATGGTTTTAGAACATTGTTAATAGGAGGAAGTGAAAAAGCTGTTTCTATTTACAATGAGATAATTAATCTACCTAAAGGGATTGGTAATCAGTTTGTTGGTTTTGTTAATTTAAATGGAATTGATCGTTTATTAGAAAATCAACTGAAATATCTAGGTCACGCTGATAATTTAGAAAAAGTTTTAGCTGAAAATCAAATTGAAGAAGTCATAATTGCATTAGAAAGTACAGAGCATGAACGTTTAAGAGCTTTGATTTCTAGGATTGAAGGTAGTAATGTGAAAGTCAAAATTTCTCCTGATATGTATGATATTTTATCAGGTTCAGTAAAGATGAATAATATTTTTGGAGCATTATTATTTGAGATAAGTTCAGATGATATGCCCATTTGGCAACAAATTATTAAACGAATATTGGATGTATTATTTTCTTTAATTGCGATTATTTTATTAATTCCACTTTATATATTTCTTGCAATTTCAGTGAAATTATCATCACCTGGTCCAATATTATTTTTACAAGAACGGATAGGTGAGAAGGGCATTCCATTTAAAATCATAAAATTCAGAACAATGTATGTTGATGCTGAAAAGTTAGGTCCTCAATTATCTTCAACACATGATCCTAGAATAACAAAGGTTGGACGTTTTATGCGAAAATTACGTTTTGATGAATTCCCTCAGTTTTTTAATGTGCTTTTTGGTGATATGTCTTTAGTTGGGCCGAGACCTGAAAGACAATTTTACATTGATCAAATAGTGAAAATTGAACCTCAATTCTTGCAATTAACCAAAGTAAGACCAGGAATTACTTCTTGGGGACAAGTAAAATATGGCTACGCAGAAAATGTAGACGAGATGTTACAACGTATGAAATTTGATTTGTTGTACTTGAAAAATAGAACATTAGCATTAGATTTTAAAATCATGCTTTATACTATCTTAATTATCGTGAAAGCAAAAGGGAAATAATCTTTATTTAATATTCAGAGAATACATTTTCTTTTCACCAATAAATCCTTCTAATTTATCTCCAATTTGAATTGGACCAACTCCTGCAGGTGTTCCAGTATAAATTAAATCTCCAATTTTTAACGTCACAAATTGAGAAATGTAAGCGATGATTTTATCAAATGAAAAGATTAAATCAGATGAAGAACCATTTTGAACAGTTGTTCCGTTTTGAGTTAGTGAAAATGAGATGTTTTCTAAATCTAAATCAGCTTTGTTTATCCATTTTTTTGAAATGAAAGCACTATTGTCAAATGCTTTACCAATTTCCCAAGGTAGACCTTTAGATTTCGCTTCTCCTTGTAAATCTCTAGCAGTGAAGTCAATTCCTAAGCCAATTTCATCGTAATACGTATGAGCAAATTTCTCAGAAATGTTTTTACCAAGTTTATTTATTTTAACGACAATCTCACACTCATAATGTAAATCTTTCGTGAATTCAGGATAAAAAAATGGAGAACCATCTCTCAAAATAGAACTATCAGGTTTCATGAAAAAAACAGGAGCTTTAGGTACTTCAGCGTTCATTTCTTTAGCATGATCTGCATAATTTCTTCCGATACAAATAACTTTCATTTTTTCAATTTTTATAATATAATATAATATAAAATTCAAAATTCAAAATTCAAAATTCAAAATCAAGAATTATTTAAACTTCCCTTTCAACATATTCAACTTTTCCTCAAAACTTAAATTATCTTCAGGTAAGGGACTTTGTTTAATTTCTTTTTTTGGAATAAACTCTTTTTTAGGTTCAATGTGATTTTCTTGTTTGATTTTATCCATTTCTCTTTTTAAACACTGTTTAGTGTTCAATGGAAAATCAGCGTCTAACATCCAACCGTAATAGCCGGGTTCTGTTTTAGCAACATCTTTAATCAGCTTCCCTTTGTTTTTTCCAAAATTATAAACCGCTTCACCTTTATCATTATAAGCTAAACGTCCAGCAAAATCGATTAAATTTAAATTGCTTCCTTTTGAAAAATCAGATAAGAAATCGATATTTCCTTCCAAGTTATCATATTTCTCTAATTGAGCTTTTAATACATGCCAAGTTGCTTCGGTATCAGCTAAAGCATTATGAGCATTTTCAATATTTTTTTGACAATAGAAAAGATAGGCAGCAGCTAAAGTTCGTTGCTCCATTTTGTGAAAAATGTTCTGAACATCAACAAACTTGCGATTTGAAACATCAAAATTATTTCCAACTCTCAATAATTCTTCAGATAATACTGGAATGTCAAATTTATTCGAGTTGTATCCACCTAAATCTGCATCGCCTAAAAAAGCAACTAATTCATCTGCAATTGCCGCAAATGTTGGAGCGTCTTTGATATCTTCGTCATAAATTCCGTGAATCATACTCGTTTCAAGCGGAATTGGCATTTGAGGATTTACTCTTTTGGAATAACTTTCTTCCGAACCATCAACATTGATTTTAATTACTGCAATTTCAACAATACGATCTTTCGTAATATTTAATCCAGTAGTTTCTAAATCAAATATAGCTAACGGACGTTTTAAAGTTAATTTCATTTTCTGAGTTTTGAAAAGTAAAGATAGCCTTTCTTTTTATTAGATTGTTCTAATCAAGCTTAAAATTAAGATTGTTTAGATGAAATAAATTTGTCATTAGACCTAAAATAAATGCTTAAATTATTTTGAATTAAATCATGTTTTCCATTAACTTAAAGTGAAAAACAATAAAAAATGACATTTAACCCCCAAATTCACCACAGAAAATCTATTCGATTAAAAGGATATGATTATTCAAAAACCGGCCTTTATTTTATTACACTTTGTGTCGAGGATAAGCAACATTTATTTGGAGATATAATTGATGGAAAAATGATTTTAAATCAATTAGGACAGATAGCAAACGATGAATGGCTAAACACTTCAAATATTAGAGATAATATTTCACTTCATGAATTTATCATCATGCCGAATCATTTTCACTGCATAATCGAAATAAATTTCAAAAAAGGCGAAAATGATCAATCGATAGG
>CALPRR020000144.1 GCA_943326025.2 Candidatus Kuenenia stuttgartensis
CCACCAAATTTGAAGGATCATTTGCGGAAGCTTGAAGTAAAAATTGATCACCACCAGCTGGATCGACAAACAATTTCCAATCTCCAGTAGCTTCACGAATCACTTTTACACTCAATGCAAAACTTGTGGCTATTTGTCCTAAATTTCCAGCTAAAATTTCTGTAGAAATCGCATTTTCTTCTTTAAATAAGCGAATAGCATCTAAAGAACCAGTCTCACCAAATTGCAAATAATACCCTTCAGGTTGAATGGATAAATCTGAATTATTGGAAGTTAAATAGATTTTAGCATAATTATTAGCCGAAGGTGAAAAAGCTTGTTTGATCCAAAAATGCCATTCTTTTCCATCGATGTCTTGTAAATTATGATTAGACGTTATAAACGTACTAGCAGCTAATGTGTTATTAGATTGTAATTGAAGTGATGAGTTAATGATATAGTTAGAAATAGAACCTGTCCAGGTTGGATTTGATGAGATTTCACCATCGTTAAAATCTTCACTTATCTGTGCTTTGATGGAAATTATCCAAAAAATTAATAAAAGTGGAAAAAAGTATTTCATTCGTTTGATTTAATGCCGCCAAATATACTTATTTTTGAAAATAAATAAATTATACTAATTATGAAAGTTGCAGTTGTTGGCGCTACAGGGATGGTTGGAAACGTAATGTTACAAGTATTACGTGAACAAAATTTTCCTATTACGGAATTGATTCCAGTAGCATCTGAAAAATCGGTTGGACAAGAAATCGATTTTGGTGGTTTAAAATACTCAGTTGTTGGGTTGGCTACCGCTGTTGCAATGAAGCCTGATGTTGCTATTTTTTCTGCGGGAGGTGAAACTTCTTTAGAATGGGCTCCAAAATTCGCTGAAGTTGGAACAGTTGTTATTGACAATTCATCTGCTTGGAGAATGGATCCGACCAAGAAGTTAATCGTACCAGAAATTAATGGTGATTCATTAACGGAAAACGATAAAATTATCGCTAATCCAAATTGTAGTACAATCCAATTGGTTTTGACGTTAGCTCCATTACATAAAAAGTATAAAATCAAACGTGTTGTTGTTTCAACCTATCAATCGATTACTGGAACAGGTGTAAAAGCGGTTCAACAAATGGAAAATGAGCGTCAAGATATTTCTGGAGAAATGGCGTACAAATATCCAATCGATAAAAACTGTATTCCACAATGTGATAGCTTTGAGGAAAATGGATATACAAAAGAGGAAATGAAATTAACAAATGAAACACGTAAAATTTTAGATCCTGCAATTAGTGTTACAGCTACTGCTGTTCGTGTTCCGGTTGTTGGTGGACATTCAGAAGCTGTAAATATCGAATTTGAAAATGATTTTGATTTAGCTGACGTTCGTAAAATCTTACACGATGCTCCAGGAATCACTTTAAAAGACGATCCAACGACTTTCTCTTACCCGATGCCAAAATATGCACAAGGTAAAGATGATGTGTTCGTAGGACGTATCAGAAGAGATGAATCACAAGCAAATACAATTAACATGTGGATCGTAGCTGACAACTTACGTAAAGGTGCTGCAACAAACGCTGTTCAAATTGGTAAGGCCTTGATTGAAAAAGGGATATTGGTTGTGGCTACGCATTAAATTAACAAAAGGGTAATTTTGAAAAACAATCCTTTTATATTTTGCGCTGATAATAAAACAAAATTGAATGTTTTAAAAAACCCATAACCGTAACACCCGAATGTGCGGCGGTTATGGGATATTTTTTATTTTTCTGTTAAAACTTTAAATCCAGTAATGTTTTTTGCAGCTTCTTTTGTTTTCTCAACGTCTGCGTCAAATGTACCTTCTTTACTAATGCTTCCTGAAAAAGTAAATTTTGCTTTACTTCCTGGTTCTCCTCTTAAAAAGTCAGCAAATTGCTCACCTTCTCCATCGCTATCTGGACGCATTTCTCCATTTGTAGTAGATGACAATTTAATAGTATTTCCGTCTTTGTCTAATGCAATCAATGACACAAATGCTTGTTCAGTTGAATATTGACCTAACTTACCAGTAAAAGTTTCTACAATTTCAAATTCTGCTGTAACATTAATAAAACTATATTCACCAAGTTTAACCTCTGTACTACCACCATCTACCATCTTAAAGTAAACTTTGTCTTTATTACCAATTTTGAATTCAGAATAATTTACGTTTCCAAGAGGTCCTTCAACTTTATCCGCTGAATTTTCTTGAGCGCTAGTAGAGTCTTTACCCTCCTCTTTTGACTCGCCTCCACAGCTTGTCAAGATTGTTGAAGCAATAAAAATTGCCCCTAAAATTGTGATTGTTTTTTTCATATTGTTATGCGTGGTCGCCACTTTTTTGATTATGCCCCGTTTATTTGAGTGGGTTCTGGACTCCACTTTTTAATTTTTATTTATTCGAATAAGTATCCTAAACATTCGGTCGATAATTTATACCTTGTGGTTGTAAAGTTTAAGAAAGTTGATACTTATTTTAAACAAAAGGAAAAATGATAGAGTAATTTTTATGTAAATATTCAGATTGTATAAAAGCTTATTATTTACTCCCTTTTTACATTATAAATTCTATCTATGTTCGTTTATTTTACCAACCTTACATAATAAAATGAATTATCACTTAAAGTACTTTTTTCACCAGCAAGAATAGTAAATCCACCTATCTTTATTGATTCATGTTCGCCCATGTCAGATTCAAAACACAAAATCAGTATACTTTTAAAATCATCGCAGATATAAAAAACGTGCGTGTTTTCTAATGCGAATCCACTATCTATACCGAATGTTCCACCTGGTATTCCATTAAATCCTGATTCATTATTTCCATAATTAGTTAAGATATGTTGAGGATCAACATAAAAATCATAGCTTTTTGATTTTAATTTCCTATAGGTCTGTTTAACGTTAGCTCCTCCTAAGTAATCGATGGTTTTCTTTAACTCAGCACCAGAAGGTAAATGCCAACCAATCGGAGCAAAACCTCTGCTATCTTTTACTGCATATAAGTTATACATCTTTCCATAAGTTTGTCCATATTGCGGATCAAAATTATAATAACACCATGCTGGTTGATGATTTTGTATCGCTTCATTTGCTTCTTCAATAGAAGTGACTTGTGGTATAAGATCACCATTTGCAAATCGTTCGATAGCTAAATCTTCTGACATCCAAACTTGAGTTCCAATTTGAGTGGTTTTTGGATTGAACGGTTTTACAAATTCGTTTTCTCTAAACTCACCTTCAAAAACCTGATTATCAGCTGTCAAAAACTTACCTTTTCCATGAGCATAACCATTTGACCAATCGCCTTCATAAATACTACCATTTGAAAAAACCATTTTACCTTTACCCTGAAGAGTAGTAGAAAAAGCATCTTCTGTCACATCCTCAACTATCCATTCTCCTTCGTAAAAGTTTCCATTCTCAAATGTAATTTTACCTTTTAATCCAATCACTCCATTATTCCATTCTCCTTCATATTTATTTCCATTAATAGTATTAAAACCAATTCCATTAATTTTATTATTAATAAAAAGTCCTGAAGTGATGATATTACCTTCTGGGTTATACACTTTCATTATTCCATCTATAATTCCATTCACCCAATTCCCGTCCCACTTAAACTTATCGTTAGTTGTTAAAACTCCAGCTCCATCCTTCTTATTATCTTTCCATGTTCCAATATATTCAGAACCATCTTGATATTTCATTGAACCAACACCTATTATAACTCCATCAACTACATCACCGTTGTAAAAATCATTGTTGGCAAATTTGATAGAACCTTTTCCTGTTGCAACATTTTTAATAATGTCACCGTTGTATTCATTTCCGTTTGAAAAACAAATTCGACCTTTCCCAGTAAAAATTTCATTATCCCAAATCCCAATACAGATTGAACCATCCTTTAATTTCAATTGACCTTGGCCATTAAATTTATCATCTATAAACTGACCTTCGTATGTGTTATATTGACTCACTCTCGAGTTATTATTACAAAAACGGCCAAAATCATTGATAAAAGCATAAATCCCAAAACCATTCTTCAAACCATTTACAATTTGACCCGAATATCTCATACCATTAGAATAAATAAATTCACCTTTTCCATTCGGTAAATCATTACTCCACTCCCCATTATAATTGTCCCCGTTTGTATACTGAGCTCTACCTACCCCATTTTTAACATTTAAAATAAATGATCCTGAATATTTATAATTTGTTGTTTGCAACAAACCATTGCCATTCATTTTTCCATCTATCCATTCACCTTCAAACGTTAAAAGCGAAGACGTAAATTTCCCTTGTCCATATGGTAACTCAACTTTATCACCTTCTATTTTTTCTTTGATATATGTTCCTACGTAAGTTCCATTAATTTTTTCGTTGTTAATTTCTAAAACATATGTAAAATTTCCACCTTCTTTAAGTTTAATTTTTTTTTCTTGTGAAAAATGAATGCTGTAAATCCAACAAAAAAACAATAATGTACAATACTTCATATGTATATTTAATTTATTATTAATTAACTAATTTGCTATTAATGATTATAAAAATGATAGGCAATACAAGTATTGTATTGCCTATCATTTTTATATTAAATTCTGAATTTTAATTTAGGGAGCTAAGCTATAAATATGATATTATGCTCGAGAAAATATAATTCAATAGCTTTGTAGAATAAATATGATACAAATGTAAACCTAGTTTATGAAATTAACGTTCAGTTTAAAAATAAATTAAAATGTTAGGAAATTAATATCTTAAAATGTTTAAATCTGAAGATATTAAACTTTATTCTTTTAATTGTAGAAGCAAACTAACAGAAATGAAAATAGAATCCTTATTAATATTGAAGACCTTTTAATGTTTTGATTTTCTCGCTAATTAGAACTAAGCAAATGTATAATAGATCATTTTATGTGGTAATGTACTGAAATAAAGATTATGTAAAATTTTTCTTAATCTTCTTCATCTCCCCAACCTTCTAAGAAATAACCTAATTCTCTTCTGTCTTTTTTCGTTGGTTTTCCACTTCCATTATCTCGATAAACTGCTTGAGAAAGGTTGTATAATCTGAATTTTTCGATTTCTTCCAAAGGTGTAGTATCAATCAAATAATTTTCAACCAATTTAGGTCCTACTCGCTTATCAATGATATCAATAAGCTTGTAACTATAAGTGGCTGTATTTTTAGAAATTTCGATGGAATCACCTACTTTTGGTTCACGTGAAGGTTTTACTTGTTGACCATTCAGTTTAATTTTTCCTTTAGAGATTAATTCCGAAGCCTGTGAGCGTGTTTTAGCCAATCTTACCGCCCATACTACTTTATCAAATCGTGATGCCATCTCTAATCTTTTTTGGAAGTGATTTTAAAACCAAATTATAAGAATGATCTATTAATTCTAAAACAAGTTGATTGTCAACATCTTGAAAAACATTTACTGTATTCCAATGTTTTTTATTCATATGAAAACCAGGTTTTATGCCTTCATATCTTTCTCTTAGTTCAATGGATTTTTCAGGGTCGCACTTTAGGTTTATACTTTTAAAATCATCTATTCCGAATAAGGCAAAAATTTTACCTCCAATTTTAAAAGCTAAAATAGAAGCATCAAACGGAAATGATTCTTCCGCTTGATGCTTACTTATACAATATTCTCGAATAAATTCAAGATTCATTTTTTATTAATGTAATGCAGGAGCATTATCATAATGACCTAAATCATATAACATTTTACCATGTTTGACAATTGCACCCATGAATGTTTTTTCTGAATTGTAAGGCAATTTATATTCTTCAGCTGTTTCTCTAACTATTTTAGAAAGTTTGCGATAATGAATATGACAAATATTTGGAAACAAATGATGCTCAACTTGGTAATTCAATCCTCCAACATACCATGAAAGAATACGTGCTCCTGGAGCAAAATTAGCAGTGTTGTATAACTGATTAACAGCCCAATCTGCTTCAATGTTTCCAGAATTATCAGGCATTGGATAGTTTGATGAAGGAACTACGTGAGCTGGTTGAAAAATAAGACCTAAAATTAATCCACAAATAAACTGCATTAACAAATAAGATAATACTGTAGCCCACCAAGAAAGAGGTGAAATCATTAAAGGTAAACCAATAAATAAAGCATAATATGCTAATTTAGTTACAATTAGAAAAATCAAAGTAGGTAAAAACTTTACTCCTTGAGTTTCTAGTAACTCCATTTTTTTGTATCTAAATAATTGTTTCCAATCTTTATTTGTTGCCCATGATAATGTCATTAAACCATAAAAGAACCAAGCATATAAATGTTGGAATTTATGAGCACTATACCTTTTTTCATGTGGAGAAAAACGCATAATAATTCCTGGATCAATATCTTCATCCATACCCGTAACATTTGTGTAAGTATGATGTAAAACATTGTGTTGAATTTTCCAGTTTACATTAATACCACCAATAAAACAGATAATATGTCCTAATGCATTATTTACAGACATATTTTTTGAGTATGCATTGTGATTAGCATCGTGCATGATACTTAACCCAATTCCTGCCATACCCATACCCATGA
>CALPRR020000145.1 GCA_943326025.2 Candidatus Kuenenia stuttgartensis
TATGGTGTATCAGGAGTAGTTGTAATCCAAGAAAGTCATCTTGCGATTCATACATGGCCAGAATACGGTTATGCTGCTGTTGATTTATTTACATGTGGAGAAATGGATGCATGGATTTCTTTTGACTTTTTAAAAGAAGCATTTCAGGCTAAATCATACTCTGCTATCGAAATGAAAAGAGGTTCAGTTAATTTATTGAACCGAAATGATTTCGATATGACAACTATGCGTCAAAAAGCGAGTGAATGGAGAAATCCTGAATTCTTCACAAGAAATGTTTGGTTTACTGATAAAGATGAAAATCAAGCCTTATCATTACGCTTTACAGGTGAAGTATTTTACGATGTGCAATCACCTTTCCAAAGAGTAAGAATCATTGAGTCATACAAATATGGTAAAATGTTAGCATTAGATGATATGGTTATGACTACTATCGAAGATGAATTTCATTACCACGAAATGATTTCTCATCCTGCAATGTTCACACATGGAAATGCTAAAAATATATTAGTAATTGGTGGTGGAGATGGTGGTAGTGTAAGAGAAATTTTACGTCATGAAGGAGTTGAAAAAGTAACAATGGTAGAAATTGACGGTGAAGTAATTAAAGCTTGTAAAGAGCATTTACCTCAAATCGCTGCTGCTTTTGATAATCCTAAATTAGAATTATTAGTAGATGACGGAATTGAATTTATTAAAAACGCAGCTCCTGAATCTTATGATATTATTATAGTTGATGGTTCTGATCCAGTTGGACCAGCTGAAGGTTTATTCTCAGTTGAATTCTACCAAAACTGTTACAATGCATTGAAAAAAGACGGTATTATGTTAGCTCAAGGAGAATCTCCTAAATTTAATGAGAAAGCATTTTCTGAATTAAATCATACTTTACAAGGTATTTTCGGGACTGATAAAGCTCCAGTATCTTTATTTTTCGTTCCAACTTACCCAACTGGTATGTGGAGTTTCCAATACGGAATTAAAGGAGATAAGCACCCAAAAAATATTTCAAATGAATCAGAAATTGATGCGTTTGTAGATGCTAAAGGTTTACGTTATTACAATGCTGATGTTCACAAAGGAAGTTTTGCAACTCCTAACTTCGTGAAAAATTTAATCAAAAAAGAACAATATGTCTAAAAGCTTCGATCCAAACGGTGTAGGTATTGCAAATGGTAACATTTTCGGTTTTCCTGTAACCGAATCTGAAGCAGATATAATCATTATTCCAATTCCATGGGATGCTACGGCATCCTATGGAAAAGGTACAAGCGATGGTCCACAAGTAATTTTGGATGCATCAACTCAATTGGATTTTTACCACCCTAAATTATCCAATGCCTGGGAAACGAAAGTATTCCTTACTCCTATCTCAAAAGAATGGAAATCAATCAATGAAAAACTATGCATTGAAGCTGTTGAATATATTAACTTTTTAGAAGAAGGGGGTGATATTCAATCAGAACCAGCATACCAGCGAACAGTTAGTACAATTAATGATGCTTCGAATGCTTTAAAAAACAATTTAAAAGAGAGAGCAAAAGAATTAATTGCAAGCGGAAAGATTGTTGGGGTTTTAGGAGGTGAGCATAGTGTTCCATTAGGTTTATTAGAAGCGATTGATGAAAAAGGTGAATCTTTTGGTATCCTTCAAGTAGATGCTCATGCAGACTTAAGAGATGCTTATGAAGGATTCGAACAATCACACGCAAGCATCATGTTTAATGCATTGAAACATTGCAAAAACTTAACAAAATTAGTTCAAGTTGGTATTCGTGATGTTGCTAATTCTGAAATAGAATTGATTCAAAATAGTAATGGTAGAGTTTCTACTTATTTTGATTGGATTTTAAAAGATGAGCAATTTGAAGGTCAAACTTGGAAAAATCAAGTTGAACGTATCATTGCTGATTTACCTCAAAATGTTTACATTTCATTTGATATAGATGGCTTAATGCCTGAACTTTGTCCAAATACAGGGACACCAGTTGCAGGAGGTTTTAAGTTAGAAGAAATCAATTACTTATTCTTTAAATTAGTTGAAGCTGGTAAAAAAATTGTCGGTTTTGATCTAAATGAAGTCTCTCCAGGTAACGAAGGTGATTGGGATGCCAATGTTGGAGCTCGAGCACTATGGAATCTAGTTTGTGCTGTTGAGAAAAACAGAAGATTATCTCTTTAATAAAAGGTATAAGCTATTAAAATTGTTTCTATAAATTATTTCTTATATTTGATAATATGTCTTTAAATTAAAATGATTAAAAAGTTTAATATTATCAATAAAATAGGCTTAATTTTAGCTATTTCGACTTTCTTTACTGGTGTTATTTTCTATGAATTTACTTCAATTAGTTTAATATTAACAACTCAACTTTTATTAGGATCAATAACATCAATTGCTGTTTTTTCTGCTTTAAATACTTTACGAATTAAAGAAAATTATTTAACTATTTATCTTTACATATTTGGATACCTAGTTCAAATGTTTCTTTTTGTATCACTCTCAAAAACAGAATTATTAAGTGAAACTTGGCATATACAATTAGCGGCAATTCTATTTTTATTATTTACGGCTTTGGATTTTAAACTGACTTTAACATCATTTTACAACTATAAAATCACGAAGTGGATATTTAGAATAAGTGCAAGTCTAATAACTATTAGTACTTTATTAAAAATTAATTCATCTATTATTTTGTCTTCAGGTGTCTTTGTCTTAATGATTTTATCTATACTTTCTTTGTCTTCAAATATTTTTTTAAAAACAAAATCAGAAGAAGATTAAAATTCAAATTTTGACTGCCACCAAAGTGTTTTCCATTTTTCGAATTCATCAATTGAAATTATATTTCCTTCCTTATCAATAAATTCAACATCAGATGTTGTGAAATTTAGTTTAGCTAATTCAATAGATAAGTCGCTTTTACACCAAAAGGTATAACTGTTATTGTAATTATAAGTACAGTTGTTTATTGTTAATTCTAATCTATTTATTTCTTCAATATTAGAGGTATTAACTTCTTGAGAATCTTTAATAAATTTACCCGGATAAGCCTCAATTAATCGATCACTTACAATTTTGTAATATTCACACTCAAACTGATTACAGTCTATAAATCTAATCACTAAAATATCACTTTTTAAACCAACAATATTACTCCAAGGAAGTGAAATTTCAATTTCTAATTCAAATTCAATTCTTTGAATACGATGAATTTTAAAGTCATAAAAACTTGAAATGATTTCATATAATTTATCTTGTTTCATAACTTAATTAATTTGACTTATTTGATGTAAGTTCCAAAAGAATGAATACGATTTAGCCAATACTCAGATTTTTCTAACTCTGTAATAATTACACCTTTAGATGAACTTGAATGAATCATTACTAAAGGCTGATCTTTCTCTGAAATAATCATTCCAACATGAGAAATACCCGAACCATTATCAAAAAAAACTAAATCCCCTTTTTGTGCGTTTTTTTGTTTTACTTCAATGCATTCTTTTTGCATATCAACAGCTCTTCTTTGAGTATTTACTTTAAATTCTTTAAAAACATAACCTGTAAAACCACTGCAATCAAAACCTTTTGGATCTGAACCAGCCCATAAGTATGGTGTCCCAATAAATGTCATTGCGTAATTAGCTAAATCATTACGAATTACCCCAGTTGCTTTATAAGATTTGTTCGCAACTTCTTTTATTTGACCTTCATTGTCAATCGTTGGAACGAAATCAAATAAATCTTTCATGATTAATTGAAGTTGATTGAAGGTTTCATTGTTTTTGCTTCTTCTTAATTCTTCAGACCATGCTAATAAATCATTTTTCAAAAACGCAATTTCATTTTCATGTGCTTGAAAAATCTTTTTACCATCGCCAGATTTTTTTACTTCAGTGAACAGTTTTTTAGCTTCTAATAAAGCACTTGGATGTTTTGTTAAATAACGTTCATTTTGACAAAGTTGGAACAAACTAATACTTTTATAATAAATTGGTAACATCGAAAAATCAAAATCAGGAACATCCAATAAATTATTAGCTTTTCGATAAACTAATTTGTAATGCTGTTGAGCATAAAGCATTTCTAATTTATCAAACTCAGGAATTTGAGAAAAAGCTGATATTGAAAACATTCCAATAAAAACAATACTTATTGTTAATTTAATTCTATCCATGTTTTTAGATTAATACGAAGAAAATGAAAATTGCTTAATATTTGCAAGTAATTACTTTAATTCATTCAACATTCAAATGTTTATTCATTAATTAACATTTTTTAAATCTCAAATACACAATAAAAAGTATTTTTAGAAGTATTTACTTATATTTATGTTTTGATTTTCACAATAGCTATACAAGAATATGACTTATAAATTAATTTCCTTATTATCACTTTTATCAATTTCAATTTCATACGCTCAAGTTCAAACGAACAATGTTTCTACAAATCAAAAATTTGATGAAGTATTAATGTATGTCAATAAATTATATGTCGATACTGTTGATGATAAAGCTTTGACAGATGCAGCGATTGTTGCGATGTTAGAAAAATTAGATCCACATAGTACTTATATTTCTAAAGAAGAAGTTGACGATGCGAATGTAAAAATCGAAGGGAGTTTTGTTGGAATTGGAATTCGTTTTCAAATATTGAAAGATACATTAATGGTTGTAGCTACTATACCAGGCGGGCCATCTGAGAAATTAGGGATTTTAGCAGGAGATAAAATAATTAAGGTTGAAGATAAGAATATTGCTGGTATTGGATTAAAAAATGCACAAGTTCGAGAAAATTTATTGGGTGAATTAGGTTCTAAAGTTCGAGTAGAGATTATAAGAAAAAACGCTAAAAAGCCATTGAATTATGTTATTACACGTGATAAAATTCCTGTAAACTCAGTAGATTGTTATTATATGGTAACTCCCGAAATTGGTTACATTAAATTAAATAGCTTTTCTCGTTCAACTGTCGAAGAAATTCATAAAAGTGTAAAAGAATTAAAAGATAAAGGGATGAAAAACTTAATCTTTGATTTACAAGGAAACGGTGGAGGTCTGTTGTATGCTGCTCAAAAAGTTGCAGATGAATTTTTATCAAAAGATAAGTTAATCGTTTATTCTGAAGGAAAAGCTCAGCCAAGAAGTGATTTGAGAGCTGGTGATAGAGGAAATTGGGAAAATGGAAACTTGATTATTTTAACAGATGAATATTCAGCTTCTGCTAGTGAAATTGTTTCAGGTGCAATTCAAGATTGGGACAGAGGTTTAATCGTAGGAAGAAGAACGTATGGAAAAGGTTTGGTTCAAAGACCAATTGATTTAACAGATGGTTCGCAAATTAGATTAACCATAGCAAGATATTACACACCCGCAGGAAGATTCATTCAAAAACCTTATACTGATTTGGAAGGATATAAAGATGATTTATCAAAAAGATATAAAAATGGCGAATTCCAACATGCAGATTCAATTCATTTACCAGATTCTTTAAAACATTATACATTGTTAACAAAAAGAACTGTTTATAATGGTGGTGGAATTATGCCTGATATTTTTGTTCCTCTAGATACCACTGAAATTACTGATTATTTCAGAGATATTGTTCAAGGTGGCCATATCAATTCTTTTTCATTAACGTATGTAAACGATAATAGAGATGAAATTTTGAAGATTTACCCTACTTTTCAAGAGTTTAAATCTAAGTTTAACAATGATGAAAAATTCATGAAAGCCTTTTTCGATTATGTTAAAAAAGAAGATTCTAAACTAGAATTTAAAGAAACAGAATATAAGACAAGTGAGAAATTAATTAAATTAAGATTGAAAGCTTATTTAGCTCAAGATCTATGGGGTTACAATGAGTTTTATGAAATTTATAATGATTCAAATGAAATCTTAACGAAGGCAATAGAAGTTCTTCAAAAGAAAGAATATGAAAAAATGAATTTAGATAATGGAAAGAATTAATCTTTTTTAACAATAAATTTTAATTATTTGTAAAATCAAAATCAGATGAAAAAAACAGTTTTTATCGCTTTAAGTATTTTATTTTTAAATTCTTGCAGTTCAAAATCTTCAAGCAACAATGAAGTTGTTTCAGTAGTTGCAGCTGATGATCAAAGTGAGGCTGAATTGAAAGCAAGCATGAAAGAGTTTGAGAAAGAGGAAGCCAAAAGATTAAAAGAAGAGGCAGAAAGTAGAACGTCTATTTCTTTTGATAAAATGGTTCATGATTATGGTAATGTTAAACCAGATTCTGACAATGCTACCTATTTCACAATCAATAATACTGGAAAAAAACCTCTAATAATAGAAAATGTTGAGGCTAGTTGTGGTTGTACAACTCCTGAGAAACCTGAAAAACCAATTTTACCTGGAAAATCTGATAGAATGAAAGTTTCTTTTCATCCTAAACCAGGTCAAGTTGGAGAAA
>CALPRR020000146.1 GCA_943326025.2 Candidatus Kuenenia stuttgartensis
GAACCTCCACACCTAATGGTACCACCCCCTCAAGATGGCATGTCTACCAGTTTCACCACGTGCGCGAATTTAATAGGCGCAAATATAATTGAAATTATTTACCTAAACGGATTGATTTTAATATCAAAATTTTCAAATCCAAAATTTATCATTCAAAATTCAAAATTTTAAAATCACTCCATAAACGCATACATCAAAATATTTGCTCCCATTTGAAGTGCTTGCTTTCTTTTTTCAGGCGTATCATTATGAACTTGAGGATCTTCCCAGCCATCACTTAAATCTGTTTCATACGTATATAAACAAACTAGACGTCCATCGATGATTATACCAAAGGCTTGTGGACGTTTACCGTCGTGTTCGTGTATTTTAGGTAAACCACTGAAATCATATTTTTGATGAAAAATTGGATGATTAAAAGGTAACTCTACTAATTCAACAGCTGGAAATACTTTTTTCAATTCAACTCGGATGAATTCATTCATACCATAATTATCATCAATATGAAGAAATCCACCACCCAATAAATATTTTCGTAAATTTTCTATTTCAGCAGCTGAAAAAACAACATTCCCATGACCTGTCATGTGAATAAAAGGGTACATGAAAATATCTGGACTTCCAACTTCAACATAAGGAACATCTTTAGAAATATTGGTGTTTAAGTTTTGGTTGCAAAAAGAGATTAAATTTGGAAGGGCAGAAGGATTTGCATAATAATCGCCACCTCCATTGTATTTCAACACAGCCAATTGATATGTACCTTGTGAGAATGAAACTAACGAAAAGATCGAAAAAATGCTAAATAATATATACCTCATAATCAATAATTTAAAATCTAAAATTAAATAAATCCTACCCTTAATCCCCCTCCAAAGGGGGAAAAAATTAAAGATTATCAATCATTAATTTCGCTTTAACAACAGCATAAATCCCGGCTGTTTCTGTTCTTAAACGATTTTCTCCTAAAGTAATTGTTTTATAACCACTTTTCATTGCAAATTCGACTTCTTTTGTAGAGAAATCACCTTCTGGTCCAATCAATATTGGACAATTGTTGAATACAAAAATATCCTTCATCGCATTTTTCTCATTCTCATAACAATGCGCCAGTAAACCTGATGGATGTGCTTGAATAAACGTATTAAAATCTGTTAATGTATTTAACTTCGGTAAATACATTCTTTTCGATTGCTTCATTGCTGAAACCAAAATCTTCTCTAAGCGTTCATCTTTAATTTGCTTTCTTTCAGAATTATCACACAATAAAGGTGTAACTTCAGTTATTCCGATTTCAGTTGCTTTTTCTAAAAACCATTCCAATCGATCCATCATTTTAGTAGGAGCAATGGCAATATGAATTTCAGATGTTGGTTTTTCTTGAAATGTATGGTTTACTATTTCAACTGAACATCTTTTCGGATTATCATCGATGATTTTCGTTTCAAATAAAGAACCATTTCCATCTAAAATCGCTACATCATCACCAATTTTCAAACGTAAAACTCTACAGATGTGTTTTGACTCTTCTTCACTTAAAGCGTGATTTTTCTTTGAAGATTCTATTGTTGGGTCGTAAAAAAGTCTCATTAATGTAAAAGTCTAAATATCATTTCACGCATTAAATCACCTTGGGTAAAAGATGAATTTCCAATACCTTTTACTTTCAAATCAAATTCATGTAAAATTGCAATGTTCGCCGCAATCTTTTTTGCATTGTACACTTTAGCAGCATTCATATACTGATTTGCAACAAAAGGAGGGATTCCAAGCGCTGAAGCAATCACTTCTTTTGAACCACCTTGAATAAAATGAATACGCATGATTTTCGTGAAGAAATTGAAAACCGTTGGGATAATCATCATCAAATCACCTGCTTTTGGATTGTGCTCGAAATAATTGACAATCGTAAAAGCCTTTGGGACATCTCTAACAGCAATCGCATTCGTTAACTCAAAAGGATTGTAATCTTTAGAAATACCTATGTTTTCTTCAATATGAATATCATTGATCGTTGTACCTTTTTCAATCAAAAGACACAATTTATTCAATTCATTTGTTATTCGACTCAAATCATTCCCTAAAAACTCCGCTAACATTATCGTTGCTTTTGAAGAAATATCATATTGTTGAGAACGAACATAACCAGCAATCCATTCAGCAACTTGATAATCACGAACCTTTTCAGATTTAAACATAACACCATTTTTAGCTGCTGTTTTAGCTAGTTTTTTTCGTGTATCAAATGTTTTGTATTTGTAATTTATAACAAAAACCGTCTGATCGGAAGGTTGTTCTATATAAGATTCTAATTTGTCGAAATCCTTTAATTCTTGTGCTTCTTTCAATACAACTAATTTCCGTTCTGACATCATAGGATAACCCTTACATTCCGAAACAATATTCAAAACTTCAGAATCTTTTCCATACATCAAAACCTGATTAAAGTCTTTTTCATGATCCTCTAATACATTATCAATCAAGGTTTTTGTTATTTCGTCAATAAAATAACCTTCTTCACCATGTAAAAAGTAAATCTTTTCGAATTTTTTATTCTCTATGTCTCGAATAATCGACTTATAATCCATACTGTAAAATTAAAAAATGAATTGAATATTATTTACATTTTAATACAAAAATTAGCTTTTAAATATCGTTTGATTTTTCATTTAGAATATATTACTTAACTGATTATCATATAAACATTTAAATCATCATCATTAAAGTATAATTTAACTTATTATCAATTTAAATTTCTAAAAAATGTATATTTGTAACGAATGATGAACGAAGAACAATTAAATAATTGGTTAAATAAACGAAAGGAAAGAAGAGAGCAATTAAATGCTGCTGATTTACTTTCAAAAATGCGTTTACAAGAAATGAGCGCATTGAGTACTGCTATTACATTATTAGAAAGCACTAGAAAAGACGATCAAAAAATTGCAAGTGAATTAATCAATCTTTCTCTTCCTTATTCAGGAAATTCAATAAGAATAGGTATTACAGGAGTTCCGGGTGTTGGGAAAAGTACTTTTATTGAATCTTTCGGAAAAGTATTATTAAATGCAGGTAAGCGAATTGCAGTCTTAGCAATAGATCCAAGTAGTGAATTCAGTGGTGGAAGTATTTTAGGAGACAAAACAAGAATGGAAGAGTTGTCATTAATGGACAATGTTTTTATTCGTCCTTCTCCTGCTGGAAAAACGTTAGGTGGAGTTGCCCGAAAAACAAGAGAAAGTATTCTTTTGTGTGAAGCAGCTGGATTTGATCTTATTTTAATAGAAACTGTTGGAGTAGGTCAATCTGAAACGATGGTTCATTCAATGGTTGATTTCTTTCTATTACTGATGCTGGCCGGTGCTGGAGATGAATTACAAGGAATCAAACGTGGAATTATGGAAATGGCGGACTCTTTGGTAATCACGAAAGCTGACGGCGATAACATTCAAAAAGCAAAATTAGCCAGTCGTGAATATCAAAATGCGATGCACTTATTTCCACCAAATCCAAATGGATGGATCGCAAAAGCAATGACGTGTAGTTCTGTTCAAGGAGAAAACTTAGAACAGGTCTGGCAAACAATAGAATCTTTTGTTAATCAAACAACTTTAAATGGTTGGTTTTCAAAGAAAAGACATATTCAAGATAAATTTTGGTTTCAAGAGACGTTGAAAGATTTAATTTTGGACCGATTTTTTCTAGACGAAACAAATGAACATGAAATTGCACAAGCAGAATCTGATGTGATTGATGGTAAAATTTCGTCTTTTCAAGCTGCGGAAAATGTATTTCAAACGTATATAAATAAACAAAATGGAACAAAACTTTAAGATCGAAGGAGAATACATTGAATTAATCCAACTTTTAAAAGCAATTGGATTAGCCCAAACTGGCGGACATGCCAAAATGATTGTTGATGAAGAGATGGTCGTTAGAAACGGAGATTTAGAAACGAGAAAACGTGCAAAATTAATTCCCGGAGACATTATTCAAGTTTTAGACAATAAAATAATTTTAGAATAAAATGAAAGCTATAATTACATTAACATTTTTATTAGTGTTTTTCAATATATCTCATGCGAAAAAAGTCACTGATATTAGTTTTGAAATCGATTCGTCTTCATTTGGGGTTTCGAATAGTATAGGAATTAAAGTAATATTAATTCATAAAAGAGGGAATCCGACAGTTTTAAAACCAAATGAAACTTCAATGAAATGGCGTAAAGTTCGAGTTACTTCTGATCATTTTATTGGTTTTAATCAAGGGATATTAAGTTTTAACCAAGGAAATATAACTCCAAGTAACAACACTATGAACATTGAAGTTTCATATGATGGGAAACATAGCTATAAACAAACGATTCGCTTACCATATGTTAAAGGGATGATTTTGCTTTCGAATTATATATTTGCAAACGAACTAAAACCTTTGGAGTACGAATTAATTTTTAGCAACGGTAAAACAGCTGCTCCAAATGAAAAATTATTTACAGAAGCAAATTTCTTGAATGTTTCAGCAAAAGAAGTAGAAATGATTGGTTCATCTATTCAAATGAAAATTAGTGAACCTGCAACAACTGAAACTGTCAAATTAATTCTAAAAAGTAGATTAACAAATCAACTATTAGGAGAAAAATCTTTAATTATAGATTATCCAACAACTTGTCAAATTTTAGCTTCAGGTTCAGATGGCTATAATGGCACGAGCGGAAATCCAGCTAAAAACTACTCGGAAAATGGTTTACCAGGAACAAATGGAGAAAACGGAACAAATGCATTAGATGTTAAAATAGTAGCCAAAGTTCGCAAAGTAAACCAAACTTCATTTGTTTCAATTCACTCGTATTTATCAAATGGTAAAAGCAATATTTATTTAATTAAATATATTGGTCAACCGATTATTATCAAAGCTAACGGAGGAAACGGAGGAAATGGTGGAATAGGAGGGAAAGGCTCTGATGGATTGATTGACTCAACTAAAAATATCAACTCTCCGAATGGTGGAAATGGAGGTAACGGTGGAAATGCAGGTCACGGAGGAAATGCTGGTAAAATCTCTTTTGTTTTTGATAATACATCGGGAGATATATCAAATTTATTTACAGTAGAAAATCACGCTGGTTTACCTGGACAAATTGGTCTTGGAGGAAAAGGTGGAAAAGGAGATAATAAAAAAACAAAACTTATCGGAACAATCTTAAAAGTAAAAGATGGTTTTAGTGGAACAAATGGCCAAGCTGGAATCAGTGGTAAACCTGCCGAAATCGTTCCAATCAAGTTAATAACCATTGAAGAATGGAATAAACTAGTCAACACAGGGATTTAAAAAATTGAATTAACTTTCAGATTATGAAGCACTTTCGAAAGAGAGTGCTTTTTTTTTATGTTTTTTTTAAAAAAATTATTTCATTTGTAACTTTATTTTTTGTAAATTAAAGTATTGAAAATAAATGATTTGATTTTAATTGATTAAATGATTAGGTGCTGTTTGGTTATACAAAATAAAAATATTTTAATTTTTTTGTAACCAAAAATGAATACTTCACGTTAAACGAGGTGTATAGTAAATTTTAACGATATGAACTTTATACAGGAAAACATGATAAATAATTCAATTAAATTAGCTTATTATAAGTTAAATAGACACAAAGAACTTGGAATGCAAAGTAACTTAAATGTATTTGAAGTTGCAGAATTAATGGATACGATTAAAAGAGGAGATGCAGTTAAAAATCAACAAGCTTTACCTATCTTTTATAATGTGTATTCTAATTAATTGATTGATATATAAATATTTGAAAGGAGTCTTCGTGACTCCTTTTTTTTGTTTGTAAACATTTGTAACAATAAATAAATCAACATTAGTAATTAATTTGTATATTTGTAACCTATTTAATATGTTACAAATGTCAATTCAAAACAGACTTCATTTAATATTAAAGATGCACAATATTACAGCATCTTCATTTGCAGATACGATTGGTGTTCAGCGATCAAATGTAAGTCATGTATTGGGGGGTAGAAATAAACCAAGTTTAGATTTTCTAGAAAAAACGTTGAATTCATTTCCAAGAGTAAATGCTTCATGGCTCATCACTGGAAAAATGCCAGTTAATGGAATTGAAAATAATGAAACGAATAAAGATTCTAATAAAACTATAGAGGCTCAAAAAAATGAAGTAAATCCTTTAAAAACTGTTGATGTAGAAATATCTAACACAAATGAAACTTTAAGTGAAATAGAGAAAATCCTAGTTTTCTATAAAGACAAAACATTCAAAGAATATTTTCCAAAATAAGATTCGCAAGCAGCTATGAACTTTCAACTATTATCTCTGCACTAAAAAAATCAGCTAATTACACCA
>CALPRR020000147.1 GCA_943326025.2 Candidatus Kuenenia stuttgartensis
ACTGTAAAATTTAAGAGCTTTAAATTAGCTTTGGAAGTAATTAAGAATTATAAAGAAATCACTTTAAATCATCGAGAATTTGTTTTGTCAAAGCAATTCTTAAGAAGTGGAACAGCTGTAGGAGCTTTAGTTAGAGAAGCAGAAAATGCAGAAAGTAAAAAGGATTTTATTCACAAACTTTCAATATCACTCAAAGAAGCAAACGAAACCGATTATTGGATAGAATTAATTTATCAATCAGAATATGTTAATAGAGAAAATTATTTGAATCTAAAAAGTTCTAATTCTGAGCTAATAAGGATGTTAACTTCAATAATTAAAACAACTAAAAATAACTTAAAGCAGTCCAGCTATTAACTTTTAACTCTTTACTATCAATTATCAAATTAAATTGGAACGATTCTTGAAATACAGCATCTAAACAGTGAAATTATGAAAATTATTCTCGATCATATCATGCCGGTTCCTCTAGCTTCGATTCAACATGGATCAGAAAGTATTTGGGGAAATTACATTGAATTGGAACAAGGAAAACATATTTTGTTGAATGCTTCTAGTGGAAAAGGAAAATCTACTTTCACTATGACAACCATTGGTTTAAGGAGAGATTATGATGGCGTCTTGACTTACGATGGGAAAGATATTAAATCTTTTGCACCAGATGATTGGACGACTATTCGCCAAGAGAAAATTTCTGTTGTATATCAAGATTTACAGTTGTTTCCAAATTTAACAGTTGCTGAAAACTTAATTCTAAAAAATAAATTGAAAAATGTTTATTCTGAAATAGAATTAAAACAAATGTTAGAATTATTGGAAATCGATAATAAATGGGGGCAAAGATGTGGTTTATTGTCTATGGGACAACAACAACGTTTAGCAATTGTTCGTTCATTATGTCAACCATTTCAATGGTTAATTATGGATGAACCTTATTCTCATTTGGATGAAGTGAATGCAAAAAAATGTATGGGATTAATCGATAAGCGATGCGCAGAGCAAAATGCAGGTTTCGTTTTGACTACGCTTGGCGATAGTCACGGTTATCAATATGATCAAGAATTAAAACTCTAAGCCATGTTAAATAAATTATTATTCAAAAACCAAGACAGAAAGCAATTGGTGATTGCGATGATTGGTGCTTTTATGGGGATTACGTTTTTAATTACTTCAATTCATTACTTAATAAAGGTGAATGAGTTTGGTCAAGGAGCTGATATTTTAGGTCCGAATACGATAATTGTTCAGAAAAAAGTATCAAATTCAAGCAGTTTGAATTTAACTAAGACTGATTTTTCTAAGAATGAAATTAAAAGTATGATTGATGAGCCGTTCATAAAAGATGTGAGACCAGTTATCAGTAATAATTTTGATGTTTCTTTTCAAACAGATGATCCAATGGTTCCTTATTTTAGAACAGATGTTTTTATTCAAACTGTTGATGAAAATTTTTTGGATGTAAAAACAACAAAATGGCACTGGTCGAAAGGAGATCAATTTGTTCCGATCATTATGCCAAGAGAGTTTTTAGTGATGTTAAATACATTCATGAGTGCTAGCGGAATCCCTCAAGTTTCAGATGATTTGGCTATGGGAATAAAGTTTAAATTCAAATTGTGGAACAGTGAAAAACAAATTGAAGAGCGAGTAGATGCTAAAATTATTGGTTTTACAAATGAAGTGAGTTCACTGTTAGTTCCAGAATCATTTATGAAATATGGAAATGACATGTATTCTGATGGTTCAGATCAAAAAATCACTCAAATCATGATTTCAGGAGAAGAAAGTCAGTTTGGTTTAGTGGAAGATTTATTAACGAAAAGGGGATTAGAATCTAAAAATTCACAAATGATGATTGGTAGATTAAAAAGTGTGGTTGGAACATTGATTCTAGTAGTGCTTGGAGTTTCAATTATCGCTGTTTTTGTTTCTGGATTGGTATTGATTCAATACATGCAATTGTTGATGTCTAGAAATTTATATGAAGTAAGAACATTGATGAGAATGGGATATCATCCATCAGAATTAATTAAAACGTTCTTTATCTATTTTGTAAAAATATTTGGTTACGTAGCAGGAATAGGTGTTTTGATTTTCTTTGGATTCAAATTCTTTTTAGATAATATGTTTGATGAAGGTGGTTTGTATATTGACAAAGGATTAACATGGCAAAGTATAGTTGTATTAGCGCTATCGTATGGATTATTTGCTTTTGCGAGTTTTAGAAGTGCTAAAAAAGAAATTTTTAAACAATATTAATTCGTTAAAGAAATGTTAAAAAAGATTTGTTTTTTAACTTTGGTACGTCATTAGATTAATTTCAAATAATAATTAAGAAATAACATATGCAAAAGTTACTATTATTCTCAATCCTTTTATGTTCGACAATCTCGTTTGGTCAAAAAATGAAATTTAAAGTCGTAGGTCAAAAAGATACGACAATTCATTTAGTACGTTATTATGGTAAAAATCTTTATTATGCTGATACAGCTGTTATCAAAGGAGGAATCGTTGAATTTGATGGTAAAAAACAAAAACCAGGTATTTTAGCAGTTTTACTTCCTGGTCAGAAGTATTTTGAATTCATTTATAACAATGAAGATATCAATATTGAAACAGAAGGTCCAGATTTTATAAAAACGATGAAAGTTAAGAAATCGGAAGAAAATAAGGTTTTTGTAGATTACATGAATTACTTAATTCTGAAGAGAACTGAATCTGGCAAAATAACAGAAGAAAGAGCAAAGATTAAAGATGATAAAAGTGCTGAATACAAATCGTTAACAGAAAAATTAAAGATTATTTCAGATGACGTAGAGAAATATCAATTGGAATTAATTGCTGGTAATAAAGAAAAATTAGTGTCTAAAATTGTAAAAATGTCAATGGATGTTCATATCCCAGATGCGCCAAAAGGTAAAGATGGAAAGATAATAGATTCTCTTTTTCAATACCATTATTACAGAGATCACTTCTTTGATAATATTGATTTAAAAGACGAACGATTGGTGAATTCACCAATTTTTCAAAATAAATTAGAGACTTATTTCGGTAAGACAATGATGGTTCAGCATTGGGATACGATCATTAAATATGCATTTGATTTTTGTGATCGTTTAGACCAAAAGACCAAAACGTTTGAATTTTCTGTGACTTGGATTACTTCTACGTATGAGAAAAGTAAAATCATGGGTATGGATAAGGTGTTCAATAGAATGGGGCAACGCTATTACTGTAGTATAAACTCTGAAGGGAAATCACCTGCTTTTTGGATGCAGGAAGATAAATTAAAAGATTTATGTGAAAAAGTAGAAGTTCAAAAAAACTTAGTGCTTGGAGTAGTGCCTCCTAATATTTGCTTGAGAGATACTACAGATGCTAAATGGGTTGATTTTTATAGTATTAAAGCTGATTATACCATTTTATATTTCTGGGATCCAGAATGTGGTCACTGTAAAAAAACGACTCCTAAATTACAGCGTTTGTATGAAGAGAAATTGAAAGCTAGAAACATCGAAATATTTTCAGTTGCAAAAGCTGTTGGAGGCGATTTTGATTTATGGAAGAAATTCATCAAAGACAATCATTTGACTTTTATCAATGTTGGGTTAACTGAGAAATTGTTCAAAGAAGCAACTGAAGATGCTCGTCAATTTGTTCCTAGATATACAACTTTAGAAGCATTAAATTTTTCTAAAACATACGATATTTTCTCTACACCTAGAGTGTTTGTTTTGGATAAGGATAAAAAGATCGTTGCAAAACAATTATCTATTTCTCAATTGGAAGATTTCCTTGATACAATGCAAAAAGTTAAAAATGCTCCGAAATTATTCCCTCCTGATCCGGAAGAAGATGAGCAGATGAAATAATAATATTTAAGCTGTCAATAATTTATTTTGATGGGTTTTTCAGGAAGTACAAAAATTAAAAAAATAATAATTACATGAAAAATATAGTATTACTAGCTGCTTTATTATCAATAGGATCGATATTTGGACAAAAAATAAAATTCAATATTGTTGGTCAAAAAGATACAGTAATTCATCTAGTGAAATACACCGGGAATAAACTTTATTACGCTGATACTGCAAATATTAAAGGTGGTGTCGTTGTGTTTGATGGAAAAAAACAAAAACCAGGTTTATTTGCTGTATTATTACCAGGTCAAAAATATTTTGAGTTTGTTTACAACAATGAAGAAGTGGATATTGAAACCTTTGGTCCAGAGTATTTTACAAACATGAAAATTAAAAAATCAGCTGAAAATCAGTTGTTTATTGATTATATGGCGTATTTAACAGCTAAAAGAAAAGAATCTACGTCAATTTCTGAAGAACAAAAGAAAATATCGGATGTTGAAAGTGATAAGTACAAAGAATTGACAAAAAAAGCACAGATAATTTCCGATGAGGTGTTGATTTATCAGAATGATTTAATTGCTAAATATCCAAATTCAATAGTTGCTTTAATTGTGAATATGTCAATTGAAGTTAAAATTCCAGATGCTCCTAAAGATCAAAATGGAAAAATTACCGATTCAACTTTTCAATACCGTTATTACAGATCACATTTTTTCGATAATTTTAATTTGAAAGATGAACGAATTACAACAATACCATTGTATCACAATAGATTAGATACCTATTTTGGTAAGACTATGTTGCTTCAACAGCCGGATACAATTTTGAAATATGCATATGAATTAATTGATAAATTAAATCCAAAATCGAGTGTATATGAATTAACAGTGACTTCTTTGATGACAAGTTTTGAGAAAAATAAAATCATGGGAATGGATAAAGTTTGGATCAAATTAGGTGAAAAATATATTTGTTCTAAAGCAAGTGATGGAAAAAATGCAGCATTTTGGTTGAAACAAGATAAAATCGAAGATTTTTGTGGGAAAATAGATGTGCAGAAAAATCTTGTGATTGGTTCAAAACCAGCCAATATTTCTTTGTTGGATACAACTGAAAAGGTTTGGAAAGATTTTTATAGCTTAAAAAGCGATTATACAGTATTGTATTTCTGGTCTCCAAATTGCGGTCATTGTAAAGTAACAACACCTAAACTTCAAAAGTTATATGAACAAAAACTAAAAGCAAGAAATGTTGAAGTTTTTGCTGTTACAGCGGCTGTAGGTGAAGATTATCCTTTATGGAAAAAGTTTATTAGAGAAAATCATATAACATTTACAAATGTTGCTTTGACAGAACCAATCATTAGAATTGCTGGTAAAAATGCTAATGAAATCATACCAAAATATACAACGGTTGAATCCATTAAGTACGATGATTATTATGATGTTGTAACAACACCAAGAGTTTTTGTATTAGATAAAGACAAAAAAATTATTGCTAAGCAATTATCAATTTCTCAGTTAGAAGACTATTTAGATAATCTTCAAAAAGTTAAAAATCCGGTTAAAATCATTCCGGAAGATCCAAAAGAAGCGGAAGACGCAAAACATTAATATAAACCATTCAATTATAAGTTATAGCCTGTTGTGTAGTTAAAACTCATCAGGTTGTAACTTTTTTGCATATTTGCACCTCAAAATATCTAAAATAAATTTATGAAGAATCTAATCTTTTTAACGCTAATTACATTTATTGCTTTTTCTGCAACATCACAAAGTTACTGGCAACAAGAGGTAAATTATAAAATAGATGTAAAACTAGACGATTCAAAACATGAATTAACTGCTTTTGAAGAATTTGAATACATCAATAATTCACCAAATCAATTGGATTTCTTGTACATTCATTTATGGCCAAATGCTTATCAAAATGAGAAAACGGCTTTGGGGAAACAACAGTGGAACTCTGGAGAAATGTTATTGAAATATGGTGATGATAGTTTAAAAGGAAATATTTCAGGATTAGATTTTAAAATTAATGGTGAAGCTGTTAAATGGGAATTAGATCCAAAGTACATAGATATTTGTAAATTGATATTGAAAACACCTTTATTACCAGGTCAACGTTTAACTGTTTCAACACCTTTTAAAGTTAAGATTCCTTCTGGTGAAATTTCTCGTTTAGGACATGTTGGTCAGTCGTATCAAATAACTCAATGGTATCCTAAACCAGCTGTTTATGATAAAAATGGTTGGAACCCAATTCCATACTTGAATCAAGGAGAATTTTATTCAGAATTTGGATCGTTTGATGTGAGTATTACATTGCCAAAGAATTATGTTTTAGGAGCGACAGGAGATTGCCAAACAACTTCAGAAATTGAGTTCTTAACTGATTTGGCTTTAAAAACAAGATTGAAATTTGAAAATGGAGAATTAAATGAAGGACGAAAAGAAAATATGAATTTTCCAGTTTCATCAACCGAATATAAAACAGTA
>CALPRR020000148.1 GCA_943326025.2 Candidatus Kuenenia stuttgartensis
ATGTTCAATTGAAAGGATTAGCTAAAAAATTGAATTTAGGTTTAGAAAGTTATGCTGAATCTGAAATTAATCGTTTTTCAAAACAAGTGGAAGGAATTGAACAAAAGTTGATTAAAGCTGAAAAAACCAAACATGAGCAAAGCTTGAATCAAATTGATCAATTAAAAGAAAAATTATTCCCTGGTAATGGGGTTCAAGAACGAACTATGAATTTCTTTCAATTATGTGCAGATGGACAAGTTTTTCATCATTTGAATCATATTTATGATTTGATCGATCCTTTTGAAAATGATCTAGTCATCTATTAATTCAGTCGAGTTATTAATATTTAGCAATAAAATATAGCTCATATCGTTTCTAGTACATATTTTTGTTCAATGCGTTTTAAATTTATTCTATTATTTATTCTAGTTTCTATTACTTCTTTTTCTCAGGAAGTACAAGTTGTTGGGAGATGTATTGATAAAAGGGGCAAAAATATTGAATTTGTTGAGATTTCTGGTTTTGAAAGAGTTTTAACTTTTTCTGATTCATTAGGTAGATTTTCATTTTCAATTATTCCAGAAAAAGATACCATTCAAATTCAATTCAAATATTTTGGTGAAACGTTGAATAGAAGAATTGCTTTAACAAATAAATCAAAGATTGATTTAGGAGAAATCCGTTTTAAATTTGAGGAAGTTGATATTGTTAGGGTTACTACTAAAAGAGGAGATCCATTTGATATTCCAACGTTACCTTATTACGATGTTCAAAAAATTCCAATGGGTAGTGTTGAACGATCTTTAGTTTATACGACTGCGGCTACATCAAATAATGAATTGACATCTAATTACAATGTAAGAGGAGGAAGTTATGATGAAAATTTAGTTTATATAAATGGATTCAGTATTAATAGACCATTTTTGACTCGAACAGGACAGCAAGAAGGATTGAGCTTTATTTATTCGTCATTAGTGAAAGATATTAAATTTTCTGGTGGTGGATTTGATTCCCAATATGGAGATAAATTGTCATCTGTTTTAGATATTACCTACAAGACTCCTACAAAATTTAAAGGTTCTGTGATGGCTTCACTTCTTGGTCTTGAAGCCCATTTAGAAAATAAAATCGGAAATCGATTTACCTATTTGGCAGGTGCAAGGTACAGAGCGAATGGATATCTGTTAAATTCATTGCCAACTAAAGGTTCGTATAATCCAGTTTTTATGGACGCTCAGTTTGTGACCAATTTTACAGTAAATGAAAATCTTACTTGGTCATTAATCGGCCATTTTTCATCCAATAATTACCGTTTTTCTCCTCAAACTGCTGAAACAGATTTTGGTTTGGCAAATGAGGCATATCGATTTAAAATTTATTTTGACGGTCAAGAAAATACTCTTTTTCAAACATTGACAGGTGGTACTTCTTTAAAATGGACTCCAACAAAAAAAACGAAGTTGGATTTTTATGCAACGATTTTTCATTCAGATGAGAGAGAGTATTATGATGTTCAAGGACAATATTATTTAAATCAATTGGAGACGGACCCTTCAAAAGATAATTATGGAGATTCCGTTTCTTCTCTAGGTGTTGGAACTTTTTTAAATCATGCAAGAAATCGTTTGAATTCCAATATTTTTAATGTTTATCATAATGGAGAACATCAATTTTTTAATGGATATAAAAATGATGAACGAACTAGATATCAAAATCACAAGCTAAAATGGGGAATTAGTTATCAGTATGATCAATTCCGAGATGTTTTAAGTGAATGGAAAGTTTTAGATTCTGCAGGTTATTCTTTACCTTATGTAAATAATCCTGATTTTGAATTGTACCAGACGATTAAAAGCAAGTTGAATTTACAAAATCAGAAATCATCAGCATTTTTGCAAATGAATTCTATTTGGTCTAAAATTCAATTGAATAAATTTGTCGCAATAATAAAAACTATAAAGGAAAAAGATTCTACAGGAAAAAAAATAGTGACAAATCATTTTTATTCTGATACAATCAAAGAATCATCGACAAGATTAGCCTTAAACTATGGGGCTCGAATTGGTTATACATCGATTAATAATGATTTTTATGTGACACCAAGAGTTTCTTTGACCTATTTTCCTAGGATTTATATGGTTGAAAATGATCGAATAGTTCGAAGAGATGTTCGTTACAGATTATCTACAGGGTTGTATTATCAACCACCAATTTATAGAGAGTTTAGAACAGCCAAAGGAGAATTAAATTTAAATGTAAAATCTCAAAAATCTGCTCATTTCGTCTTAGGAACAGATGTTTATTTTAATATGTGGGGAAGAAAGTCTCCTTTTAAATTTTCAGCTGAGGCCTATTACAAACATATGTGGGATGTTAATCCATATTACATTGATAATGTAAGAACAATTTATTTAGCAAATAATGAAGCTGTGGCTTATGCTTATGGTATTGATTTAAATGTAAATGGTCAATTTGTAGAAGGAATTGAGTCATTTTTTAAAATTGGTGTTTTATCTACAAAAGAGAATTTATTGAGTGATTCTTATTACAATTATTACAATACAGATGGTGAAAAAATTATTCCAGGAGTAACACAAAATCAAAAGATTGGAGATAGTTCAATAGTTTATCCTGGTTATATTCCAAGACCAACAGATCAATGGGTTAATTTTGGTGCTTTGATTCAAGATAGAATGCCAGGACATGAAAGTATTAGTGTTCAGGTTGGTATTCAATATGGTACAGGTTTGCCATACGGACCACCATCAGGTAAAAGATATCAAGCAATTTTAAGACAAAAGTCTTATTTCAGAGTAGATATTGGAACTTCGTATGATTTATTATATAAGAAAAAAGATAATTTCAAAAAGATTAGAGAGCATTTTACTGATGCTATTATTTCATTAGAAGTTTTTAATTTATTAGGAATAAATAATATACTTTCTCATCAATGGATTCAAACAACTGATGGAAATATGTATGCGGTTCCAAATTATTTGACACAGAGAAGGTTTAACGTTAAAATGATTTTAAGATTTTAGAAAACAAGCTGACATAGCAACGTCGAAGCCAGCATGCTTTCTATTTTTTTTTACTTGTTGCCTGATCGAATTCCTAAATATCGGACGTACCAACTTTTCTTACTCTTTTTCTTCCTTCCATATAATTAGCAATTGCTTCTTTTGAGGTATACCAATTTTTGCCTTCTTTGTATGCATCAATTTTTCCTTGTCGAGCAAGAAGACTGATATAATCTTTACCATATGGACTTCTGTCTTCACTCACAATATTATTAATTGTATCATATTCGGATGTACTATTTGGTAGCGATGAAATATAAATATTCAACGTTCTTTCAATAGCTTGAATCATTAATAAACACAAACGATAATAATTTCCATTATTGGCTTGATTTAATGCTTCGTAATATTTTTTTCGATCAGCTTTTAAGATGATTGCAGGAGGAAAACCTGCTTTCATCAAAATAAGATTCATCGCTAAACGAACAGTTCTTCCATTTCCATCAAAAAATGGGTGAATCCAAACAAATTTATGATGAAAGATCGTAGCCATTTCAATTTCATTCAAATGCATTGGGTTTTCATTCACAAACGTCACTAATTCATCAAATAAATCAGGAACTTTATTTGCATTCGGAGGTGTGAAATTAGCTCCATTTATACGAACGCCACCTGAACGAATTCTTCCAGCAAAATGTTCTTCAATATTATTTAACACCAAACCATGTAAATTAAGAATGTCAATTTCTCTGAAAGAATAATCTGGATTAACTAAAGTGTATAAATAATCAATTGCTTTATTGTGATTAAATGTTTCAAAATGTTCTCTTAAACTTTTTCCTTTAATTGTAATCCCTTCTTGAAGAATTAACTGTGTTTCTCGAAGTGTGATTGTGTTTCCTTCAATTGCATTGGAATTATATGTCCATTCAAAAGACAAATTTTCTTTTATTTTCTCAATAATAAATGATGGAAAAGGACGGTTTTTATCTAAAATCGTTTTCTTTTCATAAAGTCGATCAATCATTGGTTGAAGTTCTTCCAGCTCTTTTAAATTAATGTCCCACATCTCATTTTCTTTTAATATCGCTAATATACAAATTTTACTTATAACGATATTAATTTTTTCTACTTTTTTCTGTTTTCTTCAAGCATTTTTTGTATTTTCGTAATCCTTAATAAAATGAAAATAGATTATAACTAAATGGAAAAGATAGAACCGTATAAACCAATAAACAACGTTCGAATTGTAACTGCTGCTTCTTTATTCGATGGACATGATGCTGCAATAAATATCATGCGAAGAATTATTCAAACAACAGGTTGTGAAGTAATTCATTTAGGTCATGATCGATCAGTTGAAGAAGTTGTAAACTGTGCGATTCAAGAAGATGCTCAAGCAATTGCAATGACTTCTTATCAAGGTGGTCATACAGAATACTTTAAGTATATGTATGATTTATTAAAAGAAAAAGGTGCACCTCACATTAAAATCTTCGGTGGTGGTGGTGGAACTATTTTACCTAGTGAAATTGAAGAATTACAAGCATACGGCATCACTCGTATTTATCATCCTGATGATGGGAGAACGATGGGACTTCAAGGAATGATCAATGATTTGGTTCAAAAATCTGATTTTCCAGTAGGAGATAAAATGGTTGGAGATGTTTCTAAATTAAATGAGAAGTTTGTTCCAACTATTGCCAGAGTAATTTCAGCAGCAGAAAATTTTGCAGAATTGTCTCAACCAATTTTGAAAGAAATTCAAGAAAAGGCAAAATCTGTTTCTGTACCAGTTTTAGGAATCACAGGAACAGGTGGTGCGGGTAAATCTTCTTTAGTTGATGAATTAGTTCGTCGTTTCTTAATTGATTTTCCGGAAAAACAAATCGCTGTTGTTTCAGTTGATCCTTCAAAAAGAAAAACTGGAGGAGCATTGTTAGGAGATAGAATTCGTATGAATTCAATTAAAAATTCACGAGTTTATATGCGTTCTTTGGCAACTCGTCAATCAAATTTAGCATTATCAAAACACGTTGCTGAGGCTATTACTGTGTTAAAAGCAGCTGAATATGATTTAATCATTTTAGAAACTTCAGGTATTGGTCAATCAGATACTGAAATTTTAGATCATTCAGATGTTTCTCTTTATGTAATGACCCCTGAATATGGTGCAGCAACTCAATTAGAGAAAATAGATATGTTGGATTTTGCTGATGTAATTGCATTGAATAAATTCGATAAAAGAGGTGCTTTAGATGCATTGAGAGATGTTCGTAAGCAATACCAACGTAATCATAATTTATGGGAAGAAGAAGTGGATTCAATGCCTGTTTATGGAACAATAGCTTCTCAGTTTAACGATCCAGGAATGAATAGCCTATATAAGGTTATAATGGATAAAGTAAAAGAAAAAACAGGAGCAGATTTAGTTTCTAAGTTTGAAATCACAAAAGAAATGTCTGAAAAGATTTTTGTGATTCCACCTGATAGAACTCGTTATTTATCTGAAATTTCAGAGAACAATAGAGGGTATGATAAATGGGTTAATGAACAAGTTGAAGTTGCTGAAAAATTATATGGATTAAATAAATCAATAGAAACAATTTCTTCTTCTAATCTAGAAGACAAAGATCGTTTAGTTAAAAATTTACAAGAAGTATTTGAAACAGAAAAATTAAATTTTGATCCTAAAAATTGGGAGATTCTTCAAAATTGGGAGACAAAACGTAATTTGTACAAAGCTCCTGTTTTTAAATTTAAAGTAAGAGATAAAGAGCTTTCTATTGAAACGCATACAAAATCATTGTCACATTCAGATATTCCTAAAGTAGTAACTCCAAAATACAAAAGTTGGGGAGATATTTTAAGATGGGTATTACAAGAAAATGTACCAGGTGAATTTCCTTATACTTCTGGACTTTTCCCTTTCAAACGTGAAGGAGAAGATCCTACTCGTATGTTTGCAGGAGAAGGTGGACCAGAAAGAACAAATAAACGTTTTCATTACGTAAGTAAAGGTTTACCTGCTAAACGTTTATCTACTGCTTTTGATTCTGTTACATTATACGGAAATGATCCAGATTTAAGACCTGATATCTACGGTAAAATTGGTAATTCTGGTGTGTCTATTTGTTGTTTAGATGATGCAAAAAAATTATACTCTGGTTTTGATTTATCGCATCCAATGACATCTGTTTCGATGACAATTAATGGTCCAGCACCAATGTTGTTAGGGTTCTTTATGAATGCAGCAATTGATCAAAATTGTGAGAA
>CALPRR020000149.1 GCA_943326025.2 Candidatus Kuenenia stuttgartensis
AGCTACACCTCCTTTTTCAATGACACCTCCTTTTTGAATAATTTTAGTGACTCCACCACCACCTTCCGCTCTTGACCATTCATCATTATTAAATAAAGAAACACCGTCTATTTGTTCTAACTTATCACAAATATATTTTTGCAGAGAATTCATTCCTTCTGCAATTGCTTCCTTATTCAAATGACTCATAAATCTTGATTATTTCGAAATCTTGTTGTTTTAGTATATAAACATTACCATTTTCAAAACCATTACCATTTCCTTTTTGAAACATCTCAAAGTTAGTCATCAATCCTTCAGAAATTTCCTTTCCCAATAGATATTTAGAAATAAAGAAAAAAGACACATCAAATCCTTGAACTGCCATTTTGGACATATCAGAACTATAATTCTTTCTATAAATCTTCATCACTTCTTTAATTGACTCATAAGAATAATTAAAGTCATTTGGAGATGGGAATTGGAAATTATATTTGTTTTTATATTCACCACTTATTTCATCGAAATTAACCCATTCTTTAGTTCCTAAAACTGATATTACACCTGTAAAATTCTTTGTACAAGAATTCAAAGTATTCATAAATTTCAAAGCTGTAGATTTATCATTAGTAGGCACTACAAAATAAGTATTTAATCCTTTTTTTACATAAGCTTTTACATCTGAAACACTGATTTCAATTAATTTAGGGCGCATGCCTTTTGAAGGTAAATTCAAAAATGATTGTCTGAAACTTTCATATAACAATTGATCTTTTGAATTGGTTGGCTTAACTAATACCAATTGATCTTTTAGATTAAGTGATAAAAGGTATTTTGCAGCACCTTCCATTAATGTCATATCTGATGGAACAGAAGAATAAACAAATTGATTATTCTTTAATATTGTTGCATTTGAAGCAACAGGACATACAAAACGCACTTTGTTTTTCTTGCACCATTCAGCTACAAGTCCCATTTTATCTGGAAACAAGGGACCAATCACCATATCCATTGAAGCGAATTCTTTTTTATTTAAGATTGATTTCACTGAAGCTGAATCATTTTTTGCATCATAAATAAATAATTTTGCTTTGAATCCTAGACTTTCTAATGAATCCAATGCAATTTTTGCCCCCATATAAAACTCTGTTGCATAATCCGAAACAGCTTTATTAGCTCCTTCGGGTTTATCTAAATAAAACGGCAACAATAAAGCAATGGAGTACTCATCTTTCTTTTTAAATAAGAGTGTAGAATCAACCGTTCTTGATACTATTGTTTTAATTTCCCTAACTTCTAACTGTTGAAACTTTTCATTTCGAATAGGAATTTTAATTACATCACCATTTTTTATTTTGGTATTCTTTAACCCATTGATTTTTTGAATATCTGCAACTGGAACCATGAAACGTTTAGAAATACTATACATCGTTTCATGTGCTAAAACTACATGCTCAATAATTGTATCTGAAAAAACAACATTTAATTCTTTACCTGAACTTGTCTTAACGTTTGTATTTGTAGGTAATTTCTCTTCTACATGATCTGATTCAGGAATTGTCAAAACTTGACCAACTTTCACTCCATTTTCAGTCCCGGGATTTGCTTCTACCAATTCCTCCAAATTTACTCCAAACTTTTTTGAAATACCAAACAATGTTTCTTGAGGTAGAACTGTATACGTTTTGGTTTCACCTTTAATTTCATTTGGTTTAACCGTTGAAACAGCAATTGGAATTAATAATTTTTGACCTTCTTTCACACCATTCTCAACACCTGGATTTGAACTTACAATATCTTCTACAGGAACATTGTAAATAGAATGAATCCCCCAAAGTGTATTTCCAGCTTGAACAAAATGAACATAATATTTTTTACCATCTTTCACTTCTACTTCAGCATCTTTAGGTTGCGCAAAAAGCGACATAGCTGAACATAAAAAGAACAGAATTAAACTATATTTTATCATTATTTGTTTATTTTAAGAATGTCAATCAAGAATTATGTCTATTACTCCCACTCAATTGTTGCTGGTGGTTTTGAGCTAATATCATATGTTACTCGGTTAATACCTTTCACTTGGTTAATGATTTTGTTCGAAATTTTAGCTAAAAACTCATACGGTAAATGACACCAATCTGCTGTCATTCCATCTGTAGAACTAACAGCTCTCAAAGCAACAGCATTTTCATATGTACGTTCATCTCCCATTACACCAACTGATTGAACTGGTAAAAAGATAGCACCTGCTTGCCAAACATCGTTATATAAACCATCTTCTTTCAAGCTAGAAATGAAAATATGATCTACTTCTTGTAAAATTCTTACTTTTTCAGCTGTTACTTCACCTAGAATACGAATTCCCAAACCTGGACCAGGGAAAGGATGTCTATTTAAAATCGCATCAGCAATATTTAATGATCTACCTACTCTTCTTACTTCGTCTTTGAACAATAAACGTAATGGTTCAACAACTTGTAATTTCATATAATCAGGTAATCCACCAACATTATGATGTGACTTAATAGTTTGAGAAGGTCCTCCATTTACAGATACAGACTCAATTACATCCGGATAAATAGTCCCTTGACCTAACCATTTTGCATCTTCAACTAATTTAGATTCTTCGTCAAAAACATCAACGAAAACTTTACCAATAGCTTTTCTTTTTAATTCAGGATCAGTTAATCCACTCAAAGCAGAGTAGAATTTAGAAGAAGCATCAACTCCTTTTACATTCAAGCCCATTCCTTTATATGACTCTAAAACTGATTCAAATTCATTTTTACGCAACAATCCATTATCTACGAAAATACAATGAAGATTTGATCCAATTGCTTTATGTAATAATACTGCAGCAACAGATGAATCAACACCACCTGATAAACCTAGAATAACTTTATCTGTTCCGATTTTTGCTTTTAATTCTTCAACTGTAGAATCTACAAATGAATCTGGCGTCCAGCTTTGAGAACATTCACAAATATCAACGATAAAATTTTTCAAAAGCGTTGCACCTTCTAATGAGTGATAAACCTCTGGGTGAAACTGAATACCATATGTTTTTTCTCCTTGTACATGATATCCAGCTACTTCAACATCTGAAGTACTTGCAATGATTTCATAATGAGAAGGAACTTTTTTAATTGTATCTCCATGTGACATCCACACTTGAGAGCCATTCGTCATTCCTTTTGTTAATTCGTGTGATTCATTTACGAAAGAAAGATTTGCTCTACCGTATTCTCTGATTGTTGATGGCAAAACTTCACCACCATAGTTTAAAGACAAATATTGAGCACCAAAACAAACTCCCAATAATGGAAATTTACCTTTAATTTCAGACAAATCAGGTTTAGGAGCATTCTCATCTCTTGTTGAAAAAGGACTTCCTGATAATACTACACCTTTAATATTCTCTGTTAAAGTTGGAACTTTATTCCAAGGATGAATTTCACAATAAACATTTAACTCTCTTACTCTTCTAGCAATCAATTGAGTATATTGGGATCCAAAATCTAAAATTAAAATCATTTCTTTCATATCGCAAAGATAAGAGTAATATGTTTCTTTAAAGTTGATTTTTTAAGAAAACTTTAATTTTTTTAAAGGTTAATAAGTTAATAAACTGAATAGATTTATACTATTTAATCTACTTGATATTCTAGTTTCATTGTAATATTTGCCTTTTTTCGCTTAGAAGAAGTATTAAAAGATCCTCCCCAGGAATAATCTTCAGAAGAAATTTGAGCAACAATTTGAAACACTCCCATATTTGCTTTTTTCAACTTCCCTAGTTTTCCTCCTGAATTTTGAGCAATTTTTTCAGCACGTTTTAAAGCATCTTTTGTTGCTTCTGAAATCATCTCTAATTTCAATTCCGATAATTTCGTGTAGTAATATTGAGGATTATTTGAATAAAACTCTACACCAGAATTAATCAATTCACTTACTTGTCTTGAAACTTCTTCAATTTTATTAACTTCATTCGATTCTATTTCAACATATTGCTCCAACTTATATCCTGTAAAAACTTGTTCATTCGTATTTCTCACTTGATCATAATATGTGTCAAATTCTTTATTGATTGTAATAGAAGTAAACACAATGTTTTTAGGATCCACCCCTTTACCAACTAAATATTTTTGAATATAAGCCCTATCTTCATTTAGGTTAGCATAAGCTTCTTTCAAATTTAAACTTTTACGAGTAAACGAACCACTCCAAACGATTAAATCCGAAACAAATGATTTTTCACCTAATCCTGTTACAGAAATTGTATCACCACTATGATTTTTTGATTTGTATCCGTTTGATAAAATAACAGCAGTAATAATGATTGAAACTGCAATGATGATTTGACTTAAATACGATTTCATTTTTATAAATATTAGTTTATAACAATACAACTAAAATCAAGCCAAAAAATTATACTATTTTTAAATTAAATTTCTAAAGAGTTCTTCCATTCCTCCGATTGCAGTTTGTTGAAGAACTTTCACTCTTTTCGAACCTAATGAATGAGAAACAGAATTAGGATCAATCAATATCAGTTGACATTTTTCAGTAACATATGAAGGGATTTCATTTGCTGGATATACTTGTAAAGATGTACCAATAATAACGCAAATATCACATTCCATAACATATCGAATAGCTTCATCAATTTTGGAATCTTCTAACATTTCTCCAAACCAAACAATATGTGGCCTTAATTGGCTTCCTTTTTGACACTTATCATTTAAATGAATGGATTCTGTACATTTATAAATCAGCTTTGAATCTATCGTTGATCTTGATTTCATCAATTCGCCATGTAAGTGTATAATTTTAGACGAACCTGCTCGCTCGTGTAAATCATCTACATTTTGTGTAACCACAACAACGTTATAAAACTGTTCCAACAGCGCTATCAATTCATGCGCTTTATTTGGCTTTGCAGCTTTACATTGTTCTCTTCTTAAATTATAAAAATCAAGAACTAATGAAGGATTCTTAAGCCAAGCTTGAGGCGTGCAAACATCTTCTATTTTATAATTATTCCACAAACCATCTTTACTTTCTCGAAAAGTTTGCAAACCACTTTCTGCAGAAACACCAGCACCAGTGAAAAACACGATTGACTTTCGTTTCATAGAAATCAATTTTTAAGCTTCAATCTCTATCGAACTATATCCTGCAGAAGTTCGGTTGAGTTTAATTTTTGTTCCAATTCGCTCTTTTAATTCTCCCACATGCGAAATTATACCAATTGATTTATTTGACGTGTTTTGCATATGTTCTAAAATGGTTATCGCTTGATCCAACGATTCAGGATCCAGCGTTCCAAAGCCTTCATCTATAAATAATGATTCAATATTGATGTTTTTAGCTGCCAAATCAGATAAACCAAATGCAAGCGCTAAACTCAACTTAAAAGTTTCACCTCCTGATAATGAAGTTACCGCTCGCTGAGTTGACCCCATATAGGTATCAATAACTTTCAACGCATCTGATTCTCCATCAACCTCCATTAAATAACGATCTGAAAAAGCAATCAATCGTTTGTTTCCAAATTCTACTAATTGTTTCAACGTTAAATCTTGAACAAAATTGGAGAACTTTTTTCCTTGAGCATCACCTATTAAAAGATTCATTTTTGACCATAATGCCAAATCTTTATTCAAACGATCTAAAATCAATTGATTTTCTTGTTGCTTCACTCTATTTTCTTGATCGATCTCTAATTGTTTATTTAATTCCCAAATCTCTTTTTTTATTATTTCGACTGAATCCGAAAGTGATTGGATCTGAATTACCAGTTCATCTAATGTAATCGATTCATCATTTTTTAGCAAAGCTTCATTTAATTCTTTCTCAACTAATTCTGAATTGGTTTTTAAAGCAACTTCTTTTTCCGATAATGCTTTTAATCGTTCTCTATATTGATTGGCTGTTCCTTCTTCTAAAATTTTGGATTCTAACTCTTCAATTTCGTTTAAACCTTGAATTTTGATTTCAGATAATAACTTTTCTGATATTGATTCTTGGTTTTGTTTTAAAACTTCTAAATGATTCGTGTTCTTTTCGAGTGATTCTTTCGTGATTGTGATTTTAGTTTGATATGAGTTCCATTTTTCAATTAATTTATTCGTATCTAAATTGATATCCACCCCACTATATTTCTCTAATCTTTTTGTTTGAATTTCACTTAACTCAA
>CALPRR020000150.1 GCA_943326025.2 Candidatus Kuenenia stuttgartensis
TAAATTTTCTTTGTAAGGATAATCAGGATAATCTTTTTCAAACTGAAGTATTCGACCATCTGAATAATCATACATGTAAATTTGATATAATTTTTTCCATGCATTACCTATATTACGATTAGTAGTATAGGTTTTTATAAATGCATTGAAGTCTGCAATTGTATTACCAGAAGTAGAAATCTCAAAAACACGATCTTCAGCTTCTTTAATATATGGATTTTCAGGATGAGATTTTAAAAATGATAAATAGCTAGCAAGTGTACCTGAATTTGTTTGTTCACGATATTGAGATTGAAAAAATGATTTTTGAGCAATATTAAAAAATTCACTTGATGGGTATTTATCTAAAAAGTCTTTGTAACCAGTTGAACTGTTAATTGTTTTTGCATTAGATAATGCAATAGAATCTCTTTTATATATTGCAAAAAAACGTTCGTTCGACCATTCATGTAGTTCGATGAATTTAGTATATTCAGTTAAGGAATTTTGTTTTAACACAATTTCATAGCATGCCTTACTGATATTAGCTCTTAAATCAATAATATTCAGATAATCAAAATTGTATTTTTTTAATTTTTCTTTATCCTTCTCTTTCATGATAGAATAATGAGACTCGGACATGCGAATGTATTTATATGCAGAGTCTAAGGAATGAAATGGGTTGTCAGTTCTGTAAAAAATTGTTGCTAATCCATATGAAGCAGGGGAATTTTGTTTTTTTAATTGAGAATAAAAAATTTCTTTTGATTCAAAATAGTTGAATGAATTTAATGCTTTAAAGCCTTTTTCAATTTTAGATGCATATGAATGTATGCAAAATAACAGTGATAAAATAACAATGTATATTGATTTTGATATCATTCGCTTATCTCTAAAGTATTATAATGTTTAAAACGAAAATTGGTGCGATAAAGTTACATAATTCTATATTGAAGAATTAAATTGTAAAATAAAAAAGCCCCCAAATTGGAGGCTAATATTTTTAATCACATTAAAATTATTTTTTGATGTGACGCGCGTAACGATTTTGGAATTTATCAATTCTACCTGCAGTATCTACGAATTGAACAATACCTGTGAAGAATGGGTGAGATTTGTGAGAGATATCTAATTTCACTAATGGGTATTCATTTCCATCTTCCCATGCAATTGTATCACTTGTTGTTGCACAAGAAGGACAAATAAATGCATAGTCATTAGACATATCTTTAAATACAACTAATCTGTAATCTTCTGGGTGTATTCCTGCTTTCATTTTAAATATTTTAATTTTACTGTGTTCGTTCTTTTAAAATCGGAATGCAAATTTATAATAAAGATTTTAATTTACATCATTTTTTTTGTGAAATTAAAATAAACTTTCATCAAATTCGTTATTTTTGATGAATTATGACTTTTATAAACTTGAAAAAGCAGCTTTTTTTATATCTTATTCTTTTACTTGGAATTTTTGGGACAACCGTTTCCTGTAAAAAAATGAAAGGTTTTTCAAATGATAATTTAAATTTTTCACTTGACACAGTTGTTTTTGATACAGTTTTCACCACAATTGGTTCTGCTACAAAACAGTTTAAAATTTATAATCCATCTAATAAAACAGTCAAAATTGAAAATATTGAATTAATGGGTGGGGAGAATTCACCTTTTAAAATAAATATCGATGGATTGACCGGTACTTCAATGTCGGATATAACACTAGAAGCGAAAGATAGTTTATTTGCATTCGTGATGGTAACTTTGAAAGTGAATAATTCTTCAAATCCAATGGTGATAGAAGATTCAATACGTTTCAGAACAAATGGGAAAGATCAATACATTCAACTTGCTGTTTGGGGACAAGATATGTATTATCACTATACAAGTTTTGATAAAGGTATATATGATTTTAATAATGATGTAACATGGCCAAATGATAAACCACATTTAGTTTATGGTGCAGCAATTGTTGATTCTGCAAAATCATTAACAATTCAGCAAGACACTAAAGTATATTTACATAAGAACGCATATTTATTTGTTTATAAAGGAAAGTTGGATATTCAAGGCACAAAAGATCATGAAGTAGAATTTAGAGGAGATCGATTAGAAAGTGAGTTTAATGACTCGCAAGGTCAGTATTATGGTATATATTTTCATGAAGCTCAAACATCAAACATCAATTATACAAACATTTATAATGGTACAGCAGGAATTCATCTTTTTTCAGAAGATAGTTCAAATCCAGGTTATACTTTGACCATTTCAAATTCCAAAATTTACAATCATTCTTCTTATGGTATTTGGATTTACGCTGGAGCAAAAGTAAAAGCAGAAAATTGTCTAATTGCAAATAATGGAGTTCATGCACTCTTTGTGTTAGGAGGTAGTAAATTTAATTTTAATTATTGTGACATTGTTGGGTATGGAACGCAAGCAAATTCAACTCCGGCGTTAGCAATCCGTAATTATTATGATGAGAATAACACAACGATTGTTCGCATACTTCAAGAAGGTATTTTGAGAAACTGTGTAATGTATGGAAATCAATCTTCTGAAATCGCATTTGATACTTTGAATCCAAACAATGACCCTTCATTAATTTCTCTAGACTTTAAAAATTGCTTAATTAAAAGAAGTTCAATCGGAACAGATAATTTTTATAACTCAGGGATGATTTGGAATCAAGAACCTCTTTTTGTTGACAATTCCTTAATGAATTTTCATTTTTATTCAAGTTCACCTTTAAATAATTCAGGTATTGCTAATTCTGTTATTTCTGATTTAGATGGAAATAATCGTTCAGTTTCATTTCCAGATATTGGATGTTATGAAAATTAATAATTTAATGAATTAAAATGAAGTTTATTAAAAATGAGGTCAAAGTAATTTGGTTTACAGGCCTATCAGGTGCTGGCAAAACAACACTTGCAAATCAATTTCAAAAATATCTTAACTCAAAGGGTTTTAATTCTCGAATACTTGATGGAGATGAATTAAGAAAAGGTTTGAATTATGGTTTGGGTTTTTCAGATTCTGATCGTTCAGAAAACATTAGAAGAGCTGCTGAAGTAGCTAAATTATTTATAGATTCTAATTTTATAGTTCTTTGTTCATTTATTACTCCCAAAAACAAAATGAGAGCATTAGCTAAAACTATTATTGGCGAAGATAATTATATTGAAGTTTTCGTTGATTGTAGTATAGAAGAATGTGAAAAGCGAGACGTTAAAGGATTGTACAAAAAAGTTAGGGAGGCAAAAATTTCTGATTTCACAGGTATAAGTTCTGATTTTGAAATTCCTAATTCTCCAGATATTATTTTAAATACAGAAAAAAATAATATCGAATTTTGTTTGAATCAATTAATAAATAAAGTAGGAATTATTTGAAAGTCTGTGTAATAAGTTTTTGATAAACAATCATACATTCGTTCAAAATATTTTCAGCATTCTGATCTAATATAATTCTAGATTTTTCGCGTTTATTGAAAATTTTAGAATTTGAAAATTCATAATCAATATTTACCTTTTTTGCAATTTGATTTAATATTTCATTTGGTTTTTGACAAAGATCATCATAGTTTACAAAAACAAAATCTTCCTTAGAATCTTTGGTTAATACATATGAATAATAATTCAACCAAGAATTTAACCAATAGTGAATTTCTAAATTCGTATATTTTTCAAGTGTCTTTTGGTTTAAATCAAATGGTTTTTGATTTAAACCAAATTCATAATGTCCAATCCAATTCATATATTTTAGTATAAATGGATTATCTAATTGTAATTTTGAAAAATGGATGTGTTGTTCAAGAAGGGATTGGGCATGTTCAAGTGGAGATCTATAAGGTATTATGATTTTACATGAGTCAAATTGTTTTCTTAATGATTCAATTCTAAGAATAGAATTGTTATTTTTTGATATATATCGTAGAGATTTATTATTGAAATATTTTAAGCAAATTAATTCAGTGAAAATTTGATATTTAGTAAGAATCTCATTTGAAATATTATTCAACTTTAAAGAATCTGTTTCGATATATTCGTTATTTAAAAAAACTTTCCAAAACACTTCATCTATAGCTTCAGGACTTTGATTATTAATAAATATCTTGTCGCTGTGGGCTCTTTCTTTAAATTCTGTTTGCTTACTATTACCTGTTAATTTTCTCCATAGGTTAGGAGCCAATACAAAAGGCATATCCTGATAGGTAAGCGTTGCAAATTTTTTAGTTTCGTATAGATGATTTAATATTGCGGTAGTTCCACTCCTAGCCAATCCAGAAATAAAAACAGGATTTTTTCCTGCAGTTTGTTGAATTTTATTTGAAGAATAAAATAGAGTCCGGTTAATTTCGAATGATAATTCAGAAATAGTATTAGAGCCTAGACTAATAGAGTGCAGGAAACGAGATAATCTATTGTATTTTTCTGAAATCATATTTGTTTAATATTATTAGAAATACTACAAAAGATAAAGTGCTAATTATTATTCCTTTCCATTGAATAAGGATTAAATTGTAATCTGTTTTTTGGATATAATCGTAAATAAAAATAAGCGCTAACGGGATAAAAATGAATATGAACTTTACAAATAAAACGATAGATGCTATAAATAATTGTTTTGAGTTTTTTAATAGTGTTTTTTGCTTTTCATCATCTGTAATTGAGCTATTATTTAAAGTTAAATACGATTGTTTTTGAATTTTAAAAATCTCACGAATACTAAACTTGATTTTTAATTTATTAAATAGTAGAGAAGAAATTAAAGATAGAACTATGAGAATTAAATAAATCATTCGTTTTTATTTTTTGACTTAAAGTATCGAATTAATTTCTTAATAGGAAACCAGAGAATAGCAATCATTGAAATAACAAATGAAGATAGAATGCCAATAATTACTGCAGCTGTTCCAGATCCCATTCCAGGCCCAATATATAAAAGCAAATTTTGCATATTATTTGTTTTTCAAAAATGTAAATTTACTAAATTCTTCTTCGGTGATATATCTTGACCAACTAAACATACTTAAATGGTCTTCGTCTACTTTTTCTATGTAGGACCAAATAAGACTTTTTTGATCACCAAATAAAAGTCTACCTCTACATGTTTCTTCGATAAATATCCCTTTGTTTTTTATGATTTTAGATCGGCCTTCAAGTATTGTTTTAATATTCGAGTTATTAAAAAGTAAATTATAAGGTGTAGTTATTTTATTCGTTTTAAAATCATAAATATAGTGGTGGTTGGTTTTATTGATAAATACATTTTCTTTATTATTAAAATCCCCATCTAAAACATCGTTTCCAAAAATTCCAATTTTATTAGAATCTATTATGTCTACATCATGTTGTTTTAGCCATGGACCAACTTGAATCCATATTATTTTATTCGTAGATGGTCTATATAAAAAGACTGTATTATTATTTCTTAATGAGATGAATAAATCACCTTTTTTCCAGTATTTTGAAGATGTCATAACAGGTTCTATATCATTTAGATGAAAGTGATCAATATTACCTCTGATAGACTCTTCTGAACCATTACTAGTTAAGAGTTGACCTAAATTGTATCCGTTTTCAATAAAAATATTAAAAATAGGTTTAGTATAAACTACATTTCCGTTTTCACCGTCAATTTTTAAAATACAATAATCTCTCACCGAAAATTTTTGAGCTTTTATATTTGAATTTGAATAACCACAACTCCAAAAGTATTTGCCATCAATTGTTTCTAAAGAATGATGACGTTTTATTTTTGAATTTTTCCAAATATATTTCCCATATCTATCAATCTTGTATAGACCGCCTGCATCCAAAATGATTGAACCATCATTCATTAAATAAGGATGAAAAATTCTTGTCGATTTAACAGATAGATTATTCTTTAAACCATTGATTTCGTAATTATTAAACTCATTATTTATTTCAGGTATATTTATTTTCCATCTGTAAACAGTTTCCCCATACTTTATATTTATCAATTTTATAATTGACTGTTCAGTTTCTTTGTCCCAAACAGAAATAAGTAAATAATCATTTGGTATTTCTCTTCTATTATATGTAAATCCATTTTTCTGATTGAATTCATCCATTATAATTAATTGAGAATCGTTTAATTTTTTAAAGTTAATAATGTTAGAAGGTAAAGAAGCTAAAA
>CALPRR020000151.1 GCA_943326025.2 Candidatus Kuenenia stuttgartensis
TCAGAAAAAGACGGTAAACACGAAGATTATATAAAATAATTTTCATTCTCCCCCTTTGGAGGGGGTAAGGGGGAGGAAAAAAATGAAAGGAGAAATTGAATAATATTTAGAGTAAAATTATCCTCCCCCTCAATCCCCCTCCAAAGGGGGAAGATTTTAAAACGAATATTGACTATACAGAATGCACATACTAATTTCAGGAGGATCAGGATACATTGGAAGTTATGTTTCAAAATTGATGTTAGAAAATGGACATCAAGTATCTATCATAGCAAGATCAGAAAATGAATTTATTCGTAATTACAGTGATCGAATTGCTGTATATTACCAAGATATTACACAACCTTTTAATTTTGAATTAAAAGGCAAGGTAGATTGTTTTATTCATTTAGGAGCTGCAAATGATATTGATTCAGCAGATCCAAGTTATGCAATTAGTGCTTCAGTGTTAGGAACAAGATATGCACTTGATTTCTGTTTTAAAAACAATATTAATAAAACAGTATATTACTCAACCTTTCAAGTATATGGCTATGTGGAAGGAGATATGTCTGAAAAATCAGCGTTGTTACCAACAAATGATTACGGAATTACACATCAATTTGCGGAGCAATATTTTGAAATGTATCAAAGAACAAAAGGAATAGATTACATTGTAATACGACCAACAAATATATTTGGTGCTCCAATGTATAGAAGCACTGATAGATGGTCACTCGTACCATCTTGTTTTTGTAAAGAAGCTTTAGAAAAACAAGAAATCAATTTATTAAGCTCTGGTTTACAAAAAAGAGATTTTATAAGTGTAAAAGATTTAGCTATCGCAACTGAAAAATTAGTTATCGATTTTGAAAATCATAAAAACAAAGTGATTAATATTTCTTCAGGGGTGAATTATACGATTGTTGAAATCGCGAATTTAGTTGCTGAAATATACAATGAAATATATTCGAATCAATGCAAAGTACAAATTCATTCTGAATTACCTAATTCTGAAAACGTTTTTTATCTTTGTAGAGATGAAATAGCTAAAATTAATTTTGATTTTGGTGGGAAATCAGCAATGATAGAAGAAATAAGAGAAATTTACAATATTCTTAAAAATTAAAAATGGATCCAATTAAACAATTTGAATTAGAAAGAGCTGAAGCAATAAAAGCAATGGGCGAAGATCAAGAATTAAGACAAAAATCACTTGATTGGATGTTACATGCTGATAAATATAAGTATACTTATAATTACAGTTGGATGGGTAGACCCATAATTAAGTATCCAAATGATATTTTGATTTTACAAGAAATGATTTGGAGTTTAAAACCAGATTATATTGTAGAAACAGGAATTGCTCATGGTGGTAGTATTATTTTTTCTGCTTCTATGTTGGAGTTATTAGGTCATGGAGAAGTCATCGCTGTTGATATTGATATTCGAAAACACAATAGAGATGAGATTGAAAAACATCCAATGAATAAGAGAATTACAATGATTGAAGGTTCAAGTATTGATCCAGAAATTGTAAATGCTATAAAAGAAAAAGTTAAGGGCAAAAAAGTTTTAGTTTGTTTGGATTCAAACCATACACATGAACATGTATTAGAGGAATTAAGAATGTATGCGGATATGGTAAACGTTGGTTCTTATATTGTATGTCCAGATACGTTTGTTGAATATTTCCCTAAAGGATACTGCAATGATAGACCTTGGGATGTTGGTAACAATCCAATGACTGCATTGATTGCATTTTTGAAAGAAGATGATCGTTTTGAAATAGATAAAGATATTGATAACAAATTAATGATTACTGAAGGTTTTGATGGTTATTTAAAACGAATCAAATAAATGGCTAATTTTTTTCATCCAAGTGTTTCAATTGCACCCTTAGTTTCTATAGAAGTTTCTTCTAGAGGAACCCATACCTATTTAGGTGAAGGATGTGTAATAGATGATTTTGTAAAAATTAAACATGTTGGAGGAAATGGTGATATAAAAATTGGAAAACATTGTTATATCAATTCTGGATGTGTATTTTATTCTGGTAATGGAATTACATTTGGAGATTATGTATTATTAGGTCCAAATTGCAATATTGTTCCTACTAACCATAATTATGCTGATAAATCAAAAGTGATTAGAGTTCAAGGCCATATGCCTTCTAAGGGAGGGGTTGTCATTGAAGATGATGTTTGGTTGGGTGCAAATGTTACTGTATTAGATGGCGCATATATTAGAAAAGGTTGTGTAATAGCTGCAAATTCTGTAGTTTTAGGTGAGACAGAAGAGTACGCAATTTATGCAGGTACTCCCGCTAAAAAAATTAGAAATAGATGATGAAAAATCAGCCTTTAGTATCAGTAGGTTTACCTATTTATAATCGTCCTGAAGGATTAAGAAGAACTTTAGATTGTTTTATTAATCAAACGTATTCCAATATTGAAATTATTATTGCAGATAATTGTTCGCCTAATCCAGAAGTAGAAAAAATTGCTAGAGAATACGTTAAAAAAGATTCACGAATTACATACTATCGTCATAATGAAAATAAGGGGTGGGGTTACAATACCGTATTTGTAATAGAAAAGGCAAAAGGGGATTATTTTATGCGCGCAACGGATGATGATTGGTGGGATTATACTTACATTGAAAAAGTTTTTTCGTTGTTTAAAAAAGATACAATTGCTAGTATGAGTACTTTTGAGGAAGTAGATACAAATGGGAATAAAAGCAAAGTTCATATTCCTAATCATTTACCATTACTTCTTCAATTCACAACACCTGATTCTATTACAAATTTAAAAAACTACATCAATCAATTTGAAGGCTTTGGAAAAGCGATAATTTATGGAGCAATAATTAGAACTGAATACTTAAGAAGCGAAACTGTAAAAGAATTAATGTTGAGTGAATTTCTTGCAGGTGATATGTTAATTAATTTATACCTTCTTTTAAGAGGGGATTTAGAAGTTTATCCGGAAGTTCTTTTTAAATGCACATATAATAACGAAAGATTTTACGATACTGATAAAGCTGAGTCAAAGAAAAATGATTTTGGTTTGTTTATCATAGATTCGGGTATCATAAAAAACATTTTAAGAAAATGGAAAAAATATTTCATAGAACAGAAAATTATAATAAGTAATTCAAATTTGAGATTTTTTGAAAAAATTAAATTATATTATTATATTAATAGAAGATTGTTATTGTTTTATTATGATACTATATTTTATGGAATAGATTTTAGAATTTTTAATATTTCTAAATTTTTCAGAAGAAAATATATTTTAATATAATCTTAAATGAAAATAGCTATCATAACAGGTTCATCAGGATTAATAGGTTCACAATCTGTAAAATTTTTAATAGATAAAGGGTTTCAAGTCGTAGGAATAGATAACGACATGCGTGCTTATTTTTTTGGAGATGCTGCATCAACTTTAACATCTAAAGTTGCGCTTGAATCTGATTACAAGGAGAAATATATTCATTATACAATTGATATTCGAAATTATACTGAAATGGAACAATTATTTCAGACGTATTCTTCGGATATAGAGATTGTGATTCACACTGCCGCTCAACCATCACACGATTGGGCAGCTAAAGAGCCTCTAACAGATTTTTCAATAAATGCAACAGGTACAATTAATTTATTGGAATTAACGCGTTTATTTGCTCCAAAAGCAACTTTCATATTTACATCTACCAATAAGGTATATGGAGATACGCCTAATTTTTTAAGTGGTATCAAAGAGGATGAAACAAGATGGGAGTGCTATACTGAAAATAATGAATTAATGTCAATTGATGAATTAATGTCGATTGATCAAACCAAACATTCTGTTTTTGGAGCCTCTAAAGTTGCTGCAGATATCATGTGCCAGGAATATGGACGTTATTTTGGATTAAATGTAGGAGTTTTTCGTGGAGGTTGTTTAACAGGACCTAATCATGCAGGTGCTGAATTACATGGTTTTTTATCTTATTTAACAAAATGTATTGTTCACGATAAACCGTATACGATTTTTGGTTACAAGGGCAAGCAAGTGAGAGATAACATACATTCATTTGATTTGGTAAATATGTTTTGGCATTTTCATCAAAATCCAAAACAAGGAGCAGTCTACAATGCTGGTGGAGGGAGAGAAAATTCTACTTCGATTTTAGAAGCAATTACAACAATTAATAGATTATCAGGAAAATCTTGGAATAACTACACTATTTCCGAACAAAATAGAATTGGTGACCATATTTGGTATATTTCAGATTTATCAAAATTTAAAGACGATTACCCTAGCTGGGATATTTCTATTTCATTAGAGGAAACCATCCAACAAATGATAGATTTTGAATTAAAATAAGATATGATAGTAGTAAAATTAATGGGTGGATTAGGAAATCAGATGTTTCAATATGCATTTGGTAAGATGTTGTCAAAAAAAAACAATACTCATTTAAAAATGGATACTACTTTTTTATTGGATAGAACTCCTAGAGAAAATTTTGTTTTTAGGGATTTTGATTTAGATATCTTTGATTTAGAATTGAAAAGTATAAATTCTAGGAAGCTTTCTAAAATTCTTTCACCTGAAATAAAAAAAAAAAGAAATCCTTTTAAAAAAAAGTATGTTATACTAAATGAAGATTCTTTCGCATTTAATACAAAGAATATTATTTCCTCAAAAAATAGTTACTTAAACGGTTATTGGCAATCAGAAAGCTATTTTAAAGAAATTGAAGCTGAAATCCGTGCTGATTTTCAAATAAAAATTCCTTTATCTGCTCAAGCTTTGGAAATAGCTCAAGAAATTCAGACTAAAAATTCAGTTTGTATAAATTTTAGAAGAGCAGATTATGTTACCTTGAAAAGTTCTTCAGAGACACATGGAGTGACAGCAATGGATTTTTATACAACTGCTATTTCATTATTAAGCCAACAACATGACGATTTGCATTTTTATATTTTTTCAGACGAAATAGAATGGTGTAAAGAGAATATTAATTGGGATTTACCTATTACATTTGTCGATCACTCAGTCAAAGGTCCTAAGTTCTCAAATTACTTTCAATTGATGATTTCTTGTAATCATTTTATAATTCCGAATAGTACTTTTGCTTGGTGGGCAGCATGGCTTGGAACTTGCAAGTTTAAAAAAGTGATAGTTCCAAAAAAATGGTTTTTAAATGAAGAGTTACAAAGTCAAACAGACCAGATGCATCCTGATTCTTGGATAAAAATATAAATAGATAATATGAGTCTGCCGTTGGTTACTGTATTAATGCCTGTTTTTAATAGTGAAAAAAACTTAAAAGAAGCTATTGAAAGTATTTTAAATCAGTCGTATACTAATTTTATTTTTTTAATTATTAATGATGGATCAACAGATCTTTCTGAAGCTATTATTCGATCTTATCAAGACGAAAGAATTAGATATGTAAAAAACACAGAAAATATTCAATTAATTGCAACGTTGAATAAAGGAATTGAATTAATTAATACAAAATACATCGCAAGAATGGATGCGGATGATATTGCTCATCCAGAAAGATTAGAAAAGCAAATCAGTTTTTTAGAAAAGAACCCAGACTGCATTGTATGTGGAAGCTATTATCAATTTATTGGACAAAGCGAGCAGATCATTCATTTGCCAATACTTAATGATCAAATAAAATTTCAGTTATTGTATTTTAATTCGTTTTGTCATCCATCTACAGTTATAAGAACATCAGTTTTTCAAGAAAATAATATAAAATTTAATAAAGAATATAAACATGCTGAAGACTATTTTTTATGGACAGAACTAGCGTTGAAAGGGGAATTTTATAATATCCCTGAAGTACTATTGTACTATAGAAAACATGATTCTCAAATAAGTCAAATTTTTCAAAATCATCAGCAAGACATTGAATTGACAATTCAAGCTAATTATTTAAATAAATTAACTGGTTTAAAGCTTGAAAATCAAAATATATTAGCAACATTACAATTTTTACATTTTGGTAATAAAGAAATATCCTCATCCAAACTTTTAGAAGCATTCACTTTTTTATTTGATATAAATTGTTCGCTATTTATTTTTGAAGATAAGTTTTTAAGAGA
>CALPRR020000152.1 GCA_943326025.2 Candidatus Kuenenia stuttgartensis
GCCCAGAAGTTCAACGTAGAATTATGGCTGGGACATTTGTTCTTTCGAATGAATTTTACGATGCATATTATACAAAGGGTCAAAAAGTAAGAAGAGTATTAAAAGATAAAACAGACGAGATTTATAAGAATTTCGACATGATGATTCTTCCAACCACTCCTTCAACAGCTTTTCCTTTAAATGCTGTAAAAGATCCGATTCAAATGTATTTGCAAGATATTTTTACAGTTCATGCAAATTTAACTGGAAACCCAGCAATCTCTTTACCATTAGGACAACATTCAAATGGAATGCCTTTTGGAATTCAAGTTATGGCTGATCATTTCAAGGAAAAAGAATTATTTAATTTCTCATCCTATCTTACTGAGATAGCCTAAGATTTAATTATGATAAAAAATTGTTTAATCGTTATTGTTAGTTTTTTAAGTTTTATATCAATTGGTCAAGCACCTCCTGTTGTAAAACCTGTGGATTCTACTATTATAAAAAAAGATCCATTTTACATAACTGTTGAACAAACATTAAATGCTTTTTACGATGAAGTTGCGAATCAATCAAATTATGATTCGATCATCAATGCATTAAAATATGAATCCGGTGTAACACCCAAATTTTCTGACGAAGTTTATTGTGAACGTTTGGAGAAAATGAATGAAATGACACCTTTTCATTTAGATTGTACACCACCGGCTTTAGCAACCATAAAGTTTTTCGCTGAAAACAGAAGAAGCTTTGCAAGAGTAGTTCTTGGAAGATCTCAATTGTATTTTGAGATGTTTGAAGAAAAATTGGCAATGTATGGATTACCAAAAGAATTAAAGTTTTTAGCTGTAATTGAAAGTGGTTTAAGACCACAAGTAAAATCAAGAGCTGGTGCTTTAGGATTATGGCAATTCATGTACCGTACAGGTTTATACTATGGATTAAATGAAAATTCATATATCGATGAGCGAATGGATCCTGAAAAAGCAACCGATGCAGCTTGTCGTTACTTAAAAAAATTATATGATATCTATGGTGATTGGAATTTAGCACTTGCTTCTTACAATGCTGGACCAGGAAATGTCAACAAAGCGATTCGCCGTTCTGGAGGAAAAAAAACTTATTGGGAAGTTAGACCATTTTTACCAGCTGAAACACAAGGTTATGTCCCAAACTTTATTGCTGCAGCTTATTTATTAACGTATCATGCTGAACATAATATTATTCCAATCGAAGCAAAATGGAAGTATGCTCAATTAGACACAATGTGTTTATCTTCAGGTATTCACATGTCAACTATGACAAAATTGACGGGTTGGTCTTTAGATGAAATTCAATCATTAAATCCTATCTATAAAACAGGATATATTCCAAGAACGAATCCACCACAATGTATTACTGGACCGTTATTAGAAATCGGAAAATTAGTGAGTGTTGAAGATGAATTATATGCATTAGAAAAACAATTATATTCAACATATGTTGTTACTGAGCCATTAGCAGCAGAGAAAGATACTGTTGAAACGCTAAAAGTAAGTGGAAGTGATGCTGTTACATCTTCTGCTATTAACACGGATGCGTTTGTTTATCATACAGTTTTAAGAGGAGAAACTATTGGTCGAATTGCAACAAAACATGGTGTAACAGTAAGTCAAGTTATGACTTTAAACAACATGAAAAGTACATCATTATATGCTGGACAACGAATTAAAGTGAAACAAGTTGGTGATAAAACACCAATCGCAACGGATCCAAATGCAGTTGTAAACCCTGCTGATTCAGTTACTGTTCAACCAGTAGTAGAAGAAATTAAACCAGTGAAACCAGTAAAAGTAAAACCGGTTATTAAAAATTACAACGTTCGTTCAGGAGATACTTTCTCAAAAATTGCTCAACGTAATAATTTAACGCAACAACAATTAAAACGTTTGAATCCTGGAATCAATGAAAATAGATTAACAGTTGGTCAACGTATCCGAGTAAAATAGTTGCTTTAAACCATTAAACTAACTTTCATGGTAAAAATTTCAGCCGTTATTATTACATTCAACGAAGAAAAAAATATCGGTCGTTGTTTAGAATCCCTTCAAGGAATCGCTGATGAAATTGTTGTTGTTGATTCATTCTCAAAAGATAAAACAAAAGAAATTTGTGAGTCATATAATGTCAAATTTGTTGAACATAAGTTTGATGGACACATTGAACAAAAAAATTGGGCAATCACTCAAGCTTCTTTTCCTCATGTCCTATCTTTAGATGCAGATGAAGCCTTGGATGAATCATTAAAGAAAAGCATCTTAGAAGTTAAATCCAATTGGCAATTTGACGCCTATTCCATGAATCGTTTAACGAATTATTGCGGAAAATGGATTCATCATTGTGGTTGGTATCCAGATGTTAAATTAAGACTTTGGGATTCTTCTAAAGGTGAATGGGGTGGTGATAATCCGCATGATAAATACGAATTGGCTGATAAATCAAGTCCAACAAAACATCTTAAAGGAGATATTCTTCATTATAGCTATTACACTTTAGAGGATCATTACAAACAAGTCAATTATTTCACGGATATTCTTTCTAAAGCGCAATTTAAACGTGGCAAAAAAGCACCATTGATTACCATGTTGATGAGTCCAATTGTTAAATTCAACAAAGATTATATTATCAAATTAGGAATTTTAGATGGAAAAGCTGGATTTACAATTTGTAGAATTTCAGCTTATGCAACTTTTTTAAAATATAAAAAACTACGAGCATTTTACCAAGAAGCAAAAAAAGGATAAGATGATTAAACAGATTGATCTTACGAACAAAAAAGTCATCATCAATAGAACGGATAGTATTGGTGATGTGATGTTAGTTCTTCCTATTTGCACATGGCTGAAAGCTAATTTCCCAGGAATCTATATCTACTTTCTTGGTAATGCTTATACAAAAGCGGTTGTAAACTCATATGATTCAGTAGATGAATTCATTGATTGGAAAGAATTAGAATCTAAATCGAAAGAAGAACAAATTAGCTTTATAAAATCTTTAAATACTGAAGCAATTGTTCATGCATTTCCGAGAAAAGAAATAGCGAAGCTCGCAAAAAAAGCGAAAATAAACTTTCGTATTGGTACTTCTCATCGCTTATTTCATTTTTTTACTTGCAATGTTAAAGTTGATTTTACGAGAAAAAATTCGCCTTATCATGAATCACAATTAAATTTTGAATTGCTTCGACCATTTGGTTTGACTTCTATTCCTTCATTGGAAGAAGTGAATGAAATGACCAAATACTTTGTAGCGAAAAACGATGAATTACCAGCATTCATAAATGAAAAATTATCTTCAAATAAATCGGTGATTTTACATCCGAAATCGCAAGGAAGTGCTGTTGAATGGGGTGTGAATCATTATGTTGAATTAGCACTTCAATTAGAACAAAAAGGATATACCATTTTCTTTACAGGAACTGAAAAAGAAGGATTAATGTTTCGTGAACAAGTTCCTTTCTCTGAAAATATTATTGATACTACAGGTAAATTAAGTTTAGAGCAATTAATATATTTCATTTCAAAAGTCAATGCCTTAGTCGCTTGTTCAACTGGACCACTTCATATCGCAGGATTTACAGGAATTAAGACTGTTGGTTTGTTTTCTCCAAGAAGACCGATTCATCCAGGAAGATGGAGAGCGTTGGGAAAAGACGTTCATATTTTAGTGAATGATGAAAATTGCCCTACTTGTGCTGCTAAACAAAAATGCAATTGCATTGAACAGATTTCAGTAGAACGTGTATTGAATGAAATTTAAAAAAACGATAAATAACTTAACGTTTTCAAATCTTTACATCAGTATTGCTGCAGGAGTAATTTGTTCTGGATTAAGCCATTTATTAAATTACGATCAAATTTTCGAAATTGGATTATTCGTTTTTTCGAGCACATTAAGTGTTTATTCGTTTCAGCGTTTAGTAAAATATAAGTTAGAAGAAAAAAGGGAATCTGAATTGAATTCATGGCTGGAAAAAACGATCAAAATTCAAATTGTCTATATTTTACTTTCCGCAATTCTTTCGATTTACATTTACTTTTTCAGATTAAATGCCTTTGAAAACACAAAATGGTGGATGGCTCTTTCTCTTTTGTTGAGTGTTATGTACGCATTAAAAATAAAAGGGAAAAGTTTACGCGATTTACCTTATCTCAAAATGCACTTAATTGCAATTGTTTGGTGTAAGGCATTATTATTTCCAATCTTATTGAACAATGATTATGAATCGACAAATTTGCTATTTATTTTGATTCATTATTTCTTATTCATCGCATTATGTATCCCATTTGATATAAGAGATTTAAATTATGATGATGTATCTTTAAAAACAGTGCCGCAACTTTTTGGAATTAAGAATTCTAAATTAATAAGCATTATAGCTTTTCTGGTTTTTGTAATCAGCTCAATCGTATTAAAACCTGATTTAATTAAGCATTATTTTTATATTATTTCAATCATTATTGGTGTCATTATTCTTGTATTTGCGTCTGAAAAACGAAAAGCATTCTACTACTCTATTTTAATTGATGGTATTATATTGTTAATAGGATTTAGTTATATATTATAACAAAAAATGGTGGTTTCGACTTCGCTCAACCACCATTTTATTGTATTATTTGTAATACTTATTATACCAATTCCAACATTTTATCCATCACTTCTTGAGCATCCCAATTAGCTTCGATATCAGGCATTTTCATCACCTGTTCCATAATCGCATTTTGAGCTTTCCCATTTTCGATTACTTTGTGGTAACGAATATGACTAAAAGTTACTTGAGAATACAATGGAATCCATTTTTCAGGATACAAGTTGCTAAATTTTGCTTCAATTTTTTTACGCAATAAGAATTCTTTATTTGCAGTTAAATCTCTCATTTCAATATAATTCATCAATGATAAATCAATAATTGCATTTCCGTCTGGTACTCTTGTTTTTGAGTAAGCACTTAATAATCCATCCCAATTACCATTCGCTTCATCTAACATTTCTTGGAAAATCATACAATCTTCGAAACCACAATTCATTCCTTGTCCGTAAAATGGAACCGTTGCATGAGCCGAATCCCCTAACAACAAAACTTTATTTTCGAAATTCCAAGGGCTACATCTCACCATTACTAGTGCAGAAGTAGGATTTTCAAAATAGTCATCCAATAAAGTTGGCATTAATGGAACCGCATCTGTAAACGTTTCATTGAAAAATTCAGCTACTTTTTCACGTGTATTGATCGTGTCAAATGATTTTTCACCATACATTGGGAAGAAAAGTGTACAAGTAAAACTCCCATCCATGTTCGCCAAAGCGATCATCATGAATTCACCTCTTGGCCAAATATGTAAACAGTTTTTATCTAATTTGTGTGTGCCATCTTCGTTAGCCGGAATGATTAATTCCTTATATCCGTGATCTAAATATTTTTGAGAATAATCAAACATGGGTGTTTTTTGCATTCTAAAACGAACCGCTGAAAAAGCCCCATCAGTTGCAAAAACTTTATCAAAAGATTCTTTAACCTCTTGTTTGTTAGCCGTGTCTTCAAAAATTAATGTATTTGAATCCAACTCAATGTCTTTACATTTGTGATTAAAGTTGTATTTAATTGAAGGATATTTGTCCGCCAAATTCATCAGTTTTTGGTTCAATCCACCTCTAGGTACAGAATAAATTGCCTGACCATCTTTACCATATTGTTGGTAAGATAAACTTCCATCAACAGCATGCATACAACGCTGGTACATTGGAATCGCCATTTCTTTAATATCGCCCTCAATTCCTGCAGCTTGTAAAGCTCTCCATCCCCTATCAGACATCGCTAAATTGATTGATTTTCCAGCTATCAATTTAGCTTTACGTAAATCAGGTCTATTTTCAAAAACGGTAACATCATATCCTTTTTTTGCCATTAAGATAGCTTGTAAACTACCTACTAAACCTGAACCAACTATTCCAATTTTTTCCATAATTTTTATTTTTTAGACTTTTAGATTAAAAGACTCCAGATTTTAAGACTTAACAAATTATCTAATACAAA